>JAKDNQ010000207.1 GCA_030456405.1 Nitrospira sp. | reverse complement strand
GCGGGATGAGTACGAATCGAAACGAATAAGAGGCGCGTATGACGAACGAGGAAAAGAAGATGCGCATCCGAAAATGGATTGCTCCCGATGAGCGGGTCACGGTGGAATTTCTCGATGCGCCCGATCTGAACACCACCGTGACTGGCTGCACGGATCAATTAGTCGACCTCTCGATCGAGACGCACGTGCTTCATATGCCACAGCACATCTCAGTTCCACTCAGCCAGGTTGAGGTGTCAGAGGATCACTCGCACTATACGCGAGATCCCGAGCGACCCCTTCAACGGCAACGATTGATGTTGGTAATCGATGAGAAGCGACCTCCGATCATCTATTAATGAATATGGGAGCGAGATCCTCGACCCTCTTGGCCGGAAGGAAATTGATCAGCGACTGTTGACGTGATGAACCAATACCCAAGAAACCCGCCGGGATATACGTAGAGGAGTCCAACGCAGGACATCTTCCTGCATGCGCAGAAACGGCAGAGCGGAATGATATTTTCACATCAAAGGAGGTTTGTCATGAACAAGATGCGCATATTGAGCGGTGTTGCATGTGTGAGTGTGTTTCTGGCCACGAGCGCCTTCGCGGAGATCCTCGGGGTTCAGCCCGGGACCTCGGATAATCCCAAAGATAATGTGCCCAAGGAAATTCAACGAGCCACGCCGGGTGGAGGAACGTTTGGTGAGGGCGGCACTGGTCCGGGCACACGAAGCAGCGAGTTAACGGGCATGAAAAAGATAAAGCCGGACCCCGTCACCCGACAAGAGCTGGAACGCAATGCCGAAGGGGGAGGGGGGGCAGCTCGCGCCGCGGAAGACCTCAATGAGAAACGCAAGAATACATCGAAGAAATGACCTGATCGTGTACTTCCGTCCCTGTTAGATTATCGGCGTCTTCGCGCGCTCAGTGAAACGAGCAGCGGTTTGGCGTGATCGGTGGTGGG
Source organism: Nitrospira sp. (assembly GCA_030456405.1). The sequence continues at coordinate 3,778 of JAKDNQ010000207.1, read as the reverse complement.
CTTGCCGGTTCCATGATCGCGGCGACACTTTCACATTAAAGAGGTTTGTCATGAACATGATGCGCATACTGAACGGTGTCGCACGCAGCCGTTGCCAGTTGTTTTGCGCAAATCCTGTCTCTGATCGATCGTGCGGGATTCGCTCGCGCCGTGCGGCATCACCAGGCCGAAAATGGGGCCAAAGGGTTCTCGTATTGGGAGCAGTCGGTGAGCATGCTGTTCTGTCAGATGGGGAGCCTCATTCCCTCCGCGAGATTTGTGGGGGATTGGCCACCCCGCGCTCGGCAAACTCGTGCACTTAGGCGTACGCCGGATCCCCACCTGCTCCACGCTCGCGTACGCCAATGCCCATCGACCGTGGCAGCTGTACGAGACGCTCTTCGATCGGGTGCTCACCGTGTCAGGCGGTGGCGGCTCTGAAGCGCCGACGGTTCCGGTTCAAGCATCCGTTGCGAACCCTGGATACGACGATCATCGAATTGTGTACCACGGTGTTCGATTGGGCCCGGTTCGTCCGGACCAAGGGCGTCATCACGCTCCACCTCCAACTGGATCACCAAGGCTGGTTGCCCCGTTGGGCGCTCGTCACCGAAAACGACGTGAACGATGTCCGCGATGTTGTTGCTGAAGTTCTTGCATCTGAAGTCCACCTGGCCATGGAGTCTCTCGAACCTCGCCGCCTTGCACCGCTTCAGCCTACTAACCTATCGGGATCTTTAGACCTGGCTAAATGCCCCTTTTGGGTGTCCGCCATCACGTCGATACCCATGCAAGCGACGCTTTTCGCCACATTACCTTGGACAGCAGCAGAGGCAACCTCATTGGAGGATCAGGTCCAAAGCCGTCTCACACGCCGCATTGACGCAGGGAGGATACTGAAGGGCAGATTATTTGGACAGCAGCGAGGGAGACCCTTTTGTTTTCTTGATTCACCACCTGATCGTAGTCTGATCCATAAGGGACTCGCCGCTCAAATTGGACGGAGTTTCGGTGGCCAGCCATATGATTCCCTCGACGCCCTTCTTGATGGTTCGTGGGGCTTGGGAGCCGCCCATGTCGGTCTGGACCCACCCTGGGTCGATGGCGTTCACCGCAATGTGATCCGCCCGGCAAGCCGCAGCAAATTGTCGGGTAATGGCGTTCAATGCGACTTTGCTAATACTGTAGGCCGGAACGTAATGCTCCATGTGCACAAGCGTCCCGCTCCACTCGAGACGTTAATTACTCGCGCCGACTTGCTGGCGCGTAGGAGCGGCAAGAAAGTGCGAGTCACCAGCAGTGGGCCGATGGTGTTGGTGACAAACGTGTGTTGGATAATCTCAGTCGAGATGTCGAAGACAGAGCGATCTGGTTCCGCCAGGACTGCGGCATTATTAATGAGGAGCTTTGCGCAGCTCCTGATTCAGGTTAATCCTATCTGGCAGGTTCACATCCCGATGGTGCTCGTATGCTTGTCGTGGCCGTGGGCCTGACTATGATTTATTCGAAACGCACCGGCTAAGCACATCGCCGTTGTAGGGTGAACGTCTGGCCGACCTCATTACTGCGCAACTCGTTGAGATGGCGCGCCGCCCCGCCTTTCCCTGCTCGTGCTTCAGAGACCCAAGCCTACAGTATAGTTCTGTCTGCTGAGGAATCATCTTGCTGGAGAGGAAATAGTACCTAACCTCTTTGAGGGGCAACACCTACCTCTGTCGGTTCCCTCTACCTTAGCTGGATTGTGGAAAATGCAACTCACATGTAAACAGTGAGAGCAATTGTTGCTGGTGGAATTCATTGAGCGAAATCTCGGATGAGCGGTCACTTAAAGCGCGGGAATCGCTGTAATTGGGCAGCACACAAAGCATTGGATGTGTTTCTTACAGAGGACAGCCTGATGTGCCCAGACGGAATGACGGGGAGTTTTTGTCTTTGGGATGCCAATCTTCATTTGGATAGCGAAGCGGTGAATGAGAAATTTGTGATTTAACGTGCCTGCCTGTTTTTTGTGTGATTCAATGAAGCAATCTGCAGAAAGATAATGAAGCAATCTTGCAGAAGGACATTGTGGCAGAGAGTGCTAGCGCTGGGCATCCTTATTAGCCTGAGCCAGTTTGCCATTCCACGATTGGCGCAGGCGGACCCAAGTCGAGTGGGGCAGGAAACAGCACTAGCTTCTCAAACCGACGAGAAGACGTCGTTGATTGTGACACAGGATTATTTCCTCGGCCCCGAGGATGTTCTCGACATCACGGTGTGGAGAAATGCCGATCTCTCCAAGCAAGTGACAGTTCGTCCTGACGGGAGAATTTCGCTTCCCTTGATCGGAGACGTCACGGCGGTGGGGAAAACCGCGGCCCAATTGTCCGGTGACATTTCGGCAAAGCTAAAAGAGTACAAGGAAAATCCTTCAGTATCGATCGTTGTAAAGGAAGTAAATAGCTACGTGATCTATGTGTTGGGAGAAGTGTTAAAGCCAGGAAAGTACCCTCTCAAGAGCAAAACGACGTTGCTTCAGGCCATTACGATTGCGAGTGGCCTTACGCCCAATGCGGCAAGAAACAAGGTCGTGGTGTTCCGCTTTGCGAAGGATGGAGGAGGTAGGATTAGGATGAAGGCCAGTTACGATGACATTGTGTTGCGAGACGGCACGAACCAAGACATTGAACTCAAACCAGGAGATCAAATCGTCGTGCCTTCTGAAACGATGGTGTTGATGCCATGAACCCACGGACGATGGTCGGTGCTAAGACTGTCTGCGTGGTGGTGATCGCCGCCCTGTTGGGCAGCGTGGTCGGCTGTTCCCAGCCATCGAGAGAGATAGTCGGAGAGGCCGGCAGCGCCAAGAAAGATTTCTTGCTGGGGCCTGAGGATGTGCTCGACATTGTGGTCTGGAAAAATGAGGATCTCTCACAGAAGGCCGTAGTGGTGAGGCCTGACGGCATGATTTCGATGCCATTGATAGGAGAAATGATGGCGGGCGGACTGACCGCGAATCAACTGGCGAGCCAAATTGCATCGCGATTGAAGGAGTTCAAGGAACGCCCAGCCGTGACCGTGAGCGTGAAAGAAGTCAACAGTTATTACGTGTATGTCCTGGGAGAAGTGGGCAAGCCCGGCAAGTATCAACTCAAGTCACATGCGACCGTCTTGCAGGCAGTGGCTGTGGCGAATGGCTTCACGGCCTATGCAGCAAAAAACAGAATGAAGGTGCTTCGGCAGGTACAAAGCGAGGACGGAAAAACGCGCGAAATCCGGATCCCGGCTCGATATGATGACTTGATTTCTGGAAGTGGGGAGATCGGAGACTTCGTCCTCAAAACGGGCGATGTTATCGTGGTGCCCTAATTGAGGTGGGGGCGCAGGCATGATCACTGTGTTGCGGGGGGCGTTCTTGCGATCACACTTGGACTGGTGTCGATTGGCCACGCCCAGATGGGCAGCGGATATGTTCCAGGAACAGCTTTTGGGGGAGCCACCGATCCCGGTGCAAGTCAGATCATGGAGGGATTTCGCATCATCCCAACAATCATGGTAGGTGAGCGGTACGATAGCAATGTGTTTTTTCGGCCAACCCCCGGGCTTAATGGGGAAGATTTTGTCACGACCACCTCGCCACAAGTACGAGGATTGTACGACGGGAGTTTAATTTCAGTGAATGCCGTAGGCGGCGCGACCGGCGAATATTACGCCAAGAATACAGGGCTGAATTACATCGGCGCCAATGCCAGTGCCTCTCTTAATATGAGTAAATTTCTTGCACAATGGTGGCGGGGATCGACGTGGCAAGTCACAGAAT
>JAKDNQ010000206.1 GCA_030456405.1 Nitrospira sp. | reverse complement strand
TTGAGCCTCTGAGCGATGCGAGAACGCCGCTGGCGGACTTTTTCAGCATCCTGTTTAGAAATCGAGTCCCACCTTAGAATTGGATGCGCGGAGATGCTTGCGGACCCGGACTTGCTCCTGATGCTTACGCAAGAGCTGCCGACGAATGACATCGCGATCTTCAGCCACAATACGCACCAGTCGATCGACATCCTCCGCATGCTCGCGGACCAATTCGGACAACTTTGCCATTTGGCTTTCAAGATGCTCGACCCGCCGGAGCGCATCGATACCGCGGTTCACGGCCGGCTTTTGGGCCGCCTTCTGCCTCACCAGCGACGTCACCAATACATCCCGCTTCATGCTGACTCCTTTGCTCGCATACGTATCGTTTCTCCACACTCTCCTGCGTAGTATCGTCTGAGATTCTCGAGATGTCAACGAGTCTGCTTTCTTTCTATTTGCTCAGCGTCCTGATACAATTCGCACAATGCTCAACATGTTCACGATGTTACTGGCGGGCGGGAAAGGCGAGCGCCTACAACCCCTCACCGAGCATCGAGCCAAGCCGGCGGTTCCATTCGGCGGGAAATATCGCATCATCGATTTTACGCTCAGCAATTGTCTCAACTCGGGGCTAAGAAAAGTCGCCGTCCTCATCCAGTATAAATCCCACTCACTCGATCGCCACATCCGTACAGGCTGGAATATCATGAATGCCGAGCTCGGCGAATATATTGCCTCGATTCCGCCTCAGCAGCGGATCGGTGAAGAATGGTACCAAGGTACCGCCGACGCAGTCTATCAAAACCTGTTTCTGCTCGACACCGAACAACCGGATTATGTGCTCATTCTAGCGGGCGACCATATCTACAAGATGAACTACATGGAGATGTTTCATTGGTTGCTTGCCAAAGGCGCCGATGCCGTGGTCGGCGCGATCGATATCCCGATCGAAGAGGCCCATCGATTCGGCGTTATCCATGTAGATGAACATTTCCGGATTACGGACTTCATCGAAAAGCCGGCTCACCCGCCGTCGATTCCCAACGATCCGACCCGCGCCTTTGGCTCGATGGGGATCTACCTCTTTCGCACCAACGTGCTCCGCGAGCAATTGATCGCCGACTCCCAGGAGAGTGGCAGTCACGACTTCGGAAAAAATATCATTCCACGAATGATTCGCGATCGACCTGTCTACGCCTACAAATTTGTCGATGCCAACAAGAAGGATGTGAAGTACTGGCGCGACATCGGCACCTTGGACGCCTATTGGGAAGCGAACATGGACCTTGTCGCAGTAGATCCTCTCTTCAATCTCTACGATCAACAATGGCCGATTCGAACCTATCAAGGGCAATTTCCGCCGGCCAAATTCGTCTTCTCGCAAGACTATCAAGGCGGCAGAATGGGCGTGGCACTGGATTCCATCGTCTGTGGAGGCTGCATCATCTCCGGCGGCCGGGTACAAAACTCCGTGCTGTCGCCGAACGTTCGCGTGCAAGACCATGCGGAGGTGCGCGAATCGATTGTCATGGAAAACGTCATCATCGGCGCGCACAGCCGCGTCAAACGGGCGATCATCGACAAAGATGTCATCATCCCGCCTCACTCGGAAATCGGGTACGACCGGGACGCTGACGCCCAGCGATTTACCGTCACCGAATCCGGCTTGGTCGTGATTGCAAAGGGAACGAAACTGCATGCCGCCCTCGATTCATCCGGTTGATCTGATTCTCGCTCTTCGCGATAAACACTTGACCCCTGCTATCGTGTTCCTCACGTCACGCCGCGCCTGCGATGAAGCGATGCAGGCCTTCGACCATAGCCGTATCCTCCTCCCCTCAACTCGCCAACAGGCTATTGCCTCTGTGCTGGACAAGGTCATTGCCCAATATCCCAGCATCGCCGAGCACCCGCTCATTCCGACCGTGCAACGCATCGGCGTGGCGGCGCATCACGCAGGGCATCTGCCCTCATGGAAAATTGCCGTTGAGGAACTGATGCGTCATGGCTGCCTCGATGCCGTCTTCGCCACGACCACATTGGCCGCCGGAGTCGACTTCCCTGCGCGAACCGTCATCATCACACAGTCCAGCATCCGCAAGTCGCGCGACTTCATGGACCTGACGATCGGCGAGGTGCAGCAGATTGCCGGCCGCGCGGGGCGCCGTGGAAAAGATCTCGTAGGTTTCGCCATCGTCACCCCCTCGCCGTACATCGATCTCCATGTGCTGACCAAAGGCTTCACCGGTCATCCGGAGGCGATTCACAGTCAATTCCTTATCAGCTATCCGATGGTTCTGAACCTCTTGAAAGCGCATCCGCTGGATCAAATCCAGCCCATCCTCGCCAAGAGCTTTGCGCAATTTCAGCTCAACCAGCGCGCTGAAGTCTTGGAACGCAAGCTGGACGATCTTCGCGATCAGATGGAACCATTCGGGCCTCGCGTCTGTACCGACTGGATCACAGAGTGGCACACCTTCGACCATGTTCGACGACAGAAATCTCACCGTGCCCCTGTGAGAAAGCACGAACCACCGGAGGTCGCGGCGCGCTTTCACTTTCTCACTCCCGGTCGCGTCGTAGGCTTTGGCCGGAGTCGAGGTGTGGTCTTACGGCAATATCGCAGCAAGGGACAGAGGAGTCCGATGATCACAGCGCTGCGTGTAGGCGGCGGCATTACCGAATCTCCTGCCTCCACGGTGACTGAAGTGTCCGACCGTGTGCTCGACTGCGTCGACGCGCCGGTCTATCCCTGGTGCACGCCGGAAAGTGTGGAAGAGTTACTTCATCATCTGGAGGAGTTGCCCGGTAGGCTGCCGGAGCTTCCCATCTTGATTCCGAAGGACGACGAACCGATTCCCGATGCCATCGTGCAAACTCTGGGCGACTTTGCTTGCCCAACCTGTCCTTCACGTTCCGCCTGTCAGAGGGATTATCCTCTCGCCTCGAAACTTCGGCAGGAGCAACATCGACACGTCAAATCGATCCAGGCTTTGCGAACGAGTCTCTGGCGCCGTTTCCAGGAAAAGATCGACGTCCTGCAGCAGTTCGGCTATCTCACGCCGACAGCCCATCTGACCGAAGACGGAGAATGGGCCAGGCTCATCCGCATCGACCATTCCCTGCTCATTACGGAATTGCTCCGGGCCGAAGCCTTCAACGGAGCCGATCCGGCGATGTTGGCCGCTGTGATGTCCAGCATCGCGCACGATGACGATCGCCCCGGCGCCTTCCCTCGCGTCAGTTCCGGACTGGGTTCGTTGCTCGGACAGGTACGAAAACTGGCTGCGTCGCTCTCGCCGCATGAAGATCCCCCTCTCTTACGCGCCGACATCGCTGCAGTGACGGAACGATGGATCGGCGACCCCACGCTCACCTGGATCGGGCTCTGTAAAAGTACGACAATGGCCGAGGGGGATATCTATCGCCTCTTAGCGCGCACCTTGGAATTTCTGTCACAGCTGCACACACTGAAGGCCACACACCCGGGATTGGCAGACACCGCCTCACGCGCCATTGCCGCCCTGCGTCGAGGTGTGCTGGAGGAACTACCGTGACAACGTTACCCGTTCAACGTTACACGTTAATCGCAAGAATAACGGAGAATCCTCTTTCCTCCTCGCAACGGTTCACGAATAACGATTCACAAATAACGGCATCGAGATGACGACTCAAGAGCTCGAAAATCTACTGGCTCAACAACCGATCGCGCTCTTGCACCGGCTTGCACGAGGGCGCGTTCAGCGGCATTTCCGGGCGGGCAAACGCCGTTTGATCGAGGTCTTACTGCGCCACTCCGCCGAGAACCGCCCGGGCTTTGAGTCCGACTTGATGACCTTGATCGGCGAAAAACAAGATCGCCCCGCGCCCCCGACTCCTCAATCCCCCATCGTGCGTAAATTGAAATCCACGACGCCACACCATCGCGCCACGCACAGGCCGATTGAGCCGGAATCCCATGAGCCAGCCATTACTCTCTCCAGTTGGCTGGAGGGACTGGGCGTGCCGCCGTCGAAGGCCTTTGTCCCGGATGCCTGGCAAGAAGAGGCCATCGTCAAACTGAGAGAAGGTGACGTGGTCGTGAGCGTCCCAACTGGAAGCGGAAAGACCTATGTGGCAGTGGAAGCGGCCCGCCGCGCGATTGCGGAAAATCGGACTGTCATCTATACGTCGCCTCTCAAAGCCCTTTCGAACACCAAGTATACGGAGTTTTCGAAAATATTCGGTCCAGACCAGGTCGGGATTCTGACCGGAGACCGGCGCGACAACGGGCAAGCGCCTCTGCTGATCATGACGACGGAAATCTTGCGGAACTTGCTCTACGACGCAGGAGGCGGTGAGATCGACGTCCGCTTGGATACGTTAGGGTTGGTGATCTTGGACGAGTCGCAATATATCGCAGATCCGGAGCGGGGTGTCGTCTGGGAGGAAACGATCATCTTCTGTCCGGGTCAAGCACGGATGCTCTTGCTTTCAGCCTCGATCGGCAACCCGCATGACATTGCCGAGTGGATCACGTCGATCAGGCCGACCCCCTGCCACTTAGTCCGGCACAGTACACGCACTGTGCCGCTTCGCGCCGGCTACCTCCATCCGAACGGCAAGCTCACACCGCTCTTCCGCACGGTCGGCATTCCCCACGGCCATCCAAGCTATCTCCATCCGGAAGCTAAACGGCTCTTCGCCCAATACGAAGACGACACGCTGCCGTCAGGACGCCGGCGGTAGAACAGATGGTTAAAATATGAG
>JAKDNQ010000205.1 GCA_030456405.1 Nitrospira sp. | reverse complement strand
TGGTAGGATCATCCATCTGTTCCGCATGGAGGACCACCGATGAGTGATCGCCGACCAGCTCAGCCACAGGATCCAGCATCCAACGGGAAAACGGAGGATGCCCCGAATCAATCCATCCGCATGGAATCCGATCCGCTTGAGCTCATAGAACAATGTCTCGCCTCTTTCCCAGACAGTGATCCTCGCCAGAAGATCCTCTACAAGCTGCGCCATGTCGTGACTCTTGGGCAAGCCGCGCAGAAACAGCGCGAGGTTGAATTTAAGAAAGTGGCCGACGTGATCGCAAAGCTCACGGCGCCGGCTAATCGAGTGGGCACTCTGCTTGACGTGCCGGGTGAAGGCCTTGCCAGGATCTTGGTGGGTGGCGCCGAGTACTATGCCTCGGTCGACCCGCGAGTGCTGACTGCCGATCTCAAGATCGGCGCTCAGATTCTGGTCAATGAAGCCTACGCGGTGATTAAGATGTTGGGCTATGACCGTAATGGGCCTGTGTTGAAAGTGGCAGAGGCCTTAGCCGACGGACGGCTTCGTTTTGAGCAGGAGATGGGGCGGCAGGTCTTGATTCTCCAACGGTCGAGCGATCTTATTGGCATAGACTTGAAGGCAGGCGATGAGGTGCGTATCGATCCCAGCCTCCATGTGGCAATCGAGAAATTGGAGGACCGAAAAGCCAAATCCCACTTGCTCGATGAGGTTCCTCTGGTCACATGGGAACAGATTGGCGGGCAAACAGAGGCGATCGCAGCTATTCAAAAGGCTATCGAGTATCCCCTGCTCCACGCGGACACGTTTCAGCGCTTTAAGTTCACTCAGCCCAAAGGCTTCCTGCTCTATGGACCTCCAGGCTGTGGAAAGACGTTGATCGGCCAAGCGGCAGCCGCCAGCCTCTCGAAGTTGGTAGGGGAATCGGACCAGGCTGTCTCAGGCACGAAGGGGGACAACGCCCCTGTGACGCGCGGGGCCTTTCTCCACGTCAAGGGACCAGAGATTCTCAACATGTGGTTGGGGGAATCGGAGCGGATGGTCAGGGATCTTTTCGCCCAGGCCCGCGCTCGTCGGAAAGAGGGGGCCTTGCCTTTTATTTTTATCGACGAGGCAGAATCGGTCCTTGGCACGCGACGGGCCTCTCGTTCATTTAATATATCCAGCACCCTGGTGCCAATGTTCTGTTCCGAGATGGACGGGATCGAGTCGTTGCGAGATGTGGTGATTATTCTGGCTTCGAATCGGCCTGATCTGATCGACCCGGCGGTGCTACGCCCGGGGCGTATCGATCGTAAGATCAAAGTGAGCCGTCCCAATCGTGACTCGGCAGCCGCGATTCTGAATGTGTATCTCACGGACGATCTGCCACTGGACCGGCAATGGATCGATCAGCACGGCGGAGACCGGAAGAAAGCCTGTGCCGACCTTGTCGAGCATGCGCTTTCCGCAGTCTTCTCGCGCATCGATGAGAATCGGCTTTTGTCGATCAGGCTGCGAAGCGGGCAGAATAAGGTGCTGTATCGGAGCGATCTGGTCAGCGGTGCGATTTTGGCTTCGATTGTTCAACGGGCGAAAGAACAGGCCATCGATCGTATGATTGCAGCCGGCGGGGCTGAGCAAGGCGGCATGACCTTAGACGATCTGATGAATTCCATCCACTCTGAATTCCGGGAGGGCGAGATGCTGCCGCCCGACGATGCGGCAGAGGAATGGCTCAAACTCCTCGATCACCATCCTGAACAGGTCGTTGGAGTCTCCTCGTTCCGAAGAGGGCGGCAGTCAGAAGAGAGGTTGGTCAACCAAATCATTTAAAAGACGTGAGAGGTGAGGGGTAAGGCGTGAGGGGTAGGAGAAAGTGAAAAGGCTCTGTTCAGTCAGGCCTGCTCTTTTTACACCTCACGCTTCACGCCTAACGGCATGATACGGTTATTCGGCATCGAAACAGAGTATGGGATTACACGCGAGGATCTCGACGCGGTCGATCCAGTTGTGGAGTCGATGGAACTGGTGCGGGCTCATCTGACGGCCTCGTTCGAGCGGCGCTGGGATTATGGCGGTGAAGATCCACACGAAGATGCACGGGGATTTCGAGTCTCCGGCCTGCGGCAAGATAAAGAAGAAGACGAATTTGCCAAGGTCGATGCCCATCGGCCATTCTCGTTTCATGAGATGAAGAGCGATCTTGTACTCCCGAACGGCGCACGCTTTTACAACGACCATACGCACCCTGAATATTCCACGCCTGAATGCCGAACGCTCTTAGATATCCTGGCTCATGACCGCGCAGGGGAACGCATTGCTCAGCGGGCAGCGGAACGGCGTAATAAGGCACTCGGTGGGTCTCCTGTGCAGCTGTACAAGAACAACACGGACTTTCACGGACACAGCTACGGTTGTCACGATAACTATCTCGTCTCTCGCTCGATTCCCTTCCCGTCGCTGACTGCGGGGCTGCTGCCGTTTCTTGTCAGTCGGCAAATAATTGCTGGAGCAGGAAAAGTCGGGGTGGAGGGTCAGGAGAGCGGGTTTGTGCCTGGCCAGTACCAGCTCTCTCAACGAGCAGATTTTATGGAGACGGACTTGAGTGTCGATACGATGCACAACCGGCCGATTCTGAATACGAGGGATGAACCTCATGCGGTTCGGGAGAAATATCGGCGGCTCCACCTCATCATCGGCGATGCCAATATGTGCGAGTACAGCACGGCGTTGAAGGTTGGGACGACACAGTTGGTGCTTGAGTTGATCGGGTGCGGAGCTGCTCCGGTTCTTGAATTGGAACAGCCTGTCGCGGCGGTGAAGCAGCTATCACGCGATCAGAATCTAAAAGCGGCGGTTCGCCGGAGGGACGGCAGCACCATTACCGGACTCGACATCCAAGAACAGTACTATCTCTCGGCTGAGAAGCATTTGGCCGGTACTGACGCAGAGACCGATTGGATCCTTCGTGAATGGGCCGCCACATTGCAGCTGCTTACCGGCGACAGGAGACAACTCGTCGGGAAGCTCGATTGGGTCACCAAGCTCTGGCTGTTGGAAATCTTTATGCGGGAAGAGAAGATTGGCTGGGACGATCCCTGGCTGGCGAGTTTGGATTTGGAGTATCATAATGTGAATCCTGATCGTGGGCTCTTTCTGGCGATCGAGGCAGAGGGAAAGGCCTGGCGGATGACGTCGGAGCCGGATGTCGAATCGGCATTGGTCGCCGGTCCATCCGATACCAGAGGGGGGATTCGCGGTCTCTGCGTCAGGCGGTTCCCTGATCAGATCAAGTCGATGCAGTGGGAACGTATTCAGTTCAGCGGGGGGCTGCTCCCACGAACATTGGAGATGGGCGATCTCTTCGAGCCTCAGGCGGTGCAAGCGTGCGCGCAGCTATTCGAGCGCGCGGCCTCTCCAATGGATGCGCTGAACGCATGGAACAGAGAAAAGGAGTCCCGACCATGAACTACATCTCAATGCCGGAACGCCGTGAAGGGCCAGGTAATCCGATGCCGAAGGCCCCGAGTCCGTCCGATGAGGGTGGCGGGCCGAAACGGCCGGAGACCGGATCGCCCGATAAAGATAATCTGCTCAAGCGTATGCGCAAGGTCGATCCGAAACAGGCCGAGCGGTATCGACAACGAACGGGACAATAGATAACAGTGAGGGGTAAAGGGTTAGGGGTAAGGTGAGAAAAGTAGAGTGCTACCCTCACGCCTCACCCCTTACGGAGCGGAGCGACATATGGGGATGCAAGGGGATTTTTTTCAGTTGTTGAAGAAACAGGGTTACGTTCTTGGCGTGCCGACATCGGTGGGGAGCGGTCATGCGCTCACGAACGCCACCACGATTTTGGCCTTCAAGTATCGCGATGGTGTACTGGTGGCCGGAGATCGTCGCGCGACCGCCGGCAACATGGTGATGTACGATCGGACGGACAAGGTGTTGGAAATCGATCGACACAGTGTGATGGCGATCGCCGGCGTCCCGGCAACAGCCTATGAAATGGTGCGAGTCCTGGAGCATTCCTTCAAATACTATCGGAGGACTCAACTACAAGAATTGAGTTTCGACGGCAAGCTGCGCGCTGTCTCCAAGCTTTTGAAGGAGAATGTGCCTGCGGCCTTGGCCGGGACTGGCGCGGTGGTCCCGGTATTTGCCGGCTACGATCTGGAGCAGGGCTCGGCAAAAATCTATTTCTACGATATCCTCGGAGCGGAGTTTGAAGGCGTGGAGTATGCTGTTTCCGGGTCCGGTTCCCCCACGATCCGAGGAATCTTGCACTATCTGAATACGTGGGGTGAACAGCCACTCAATGCGCTGCCGGAAGAACAGGCGATGGTGCAGGCGTTACGATTGCTCACGAGCGCGGCAGAGTTTGATTCGGCGACCGGCGGTGTCAACCGGGAGGCCAGTTTGTATCCTGTGATCAAGTTGATTACCGGGGCTGGTGTGCAAACGGTGCCGGATGTGACCTTGAAACCACTCTATGAATCACAGGTGGTGCGCTATGTATGAAGAGCCCTATCGGTGGGTGGAAGCGGTCGGCAATCGGCGGCAGTATCTCGATGAACAGTTCAAGCAAGGGAGCCCGGTTGTCGCCCTGACCTATGATGGAGGCATCCTTCTGACGACGGTGAGCAAGGGGACACCGAAGCTGTATGAGATCTACGACCGTCTGGCATTGGGCGGGATGGGGCATCCCACGGATTTAGAAAAGCTTCGCTTCAGTTTGCTCGAAATGGCGCATGTCGAAGGGTTTAACCGGT
>JAKDNQ010000204.1 GCA_030456405.1 Nitrospira sp. | reverse complement strand
CACTTTCGCGAAGGGCTTGGAGCAAATGGGTCGACAGGGTAAGGTGTCACAAAGCCAGGTTGAGATGGCCGAACGTGACACACTGTACAGGCAGGTGAGGCAGGCTGTGATGGATGAGCGAGGGAAAGAGGCCGCGTAGATGAAGGATTCGGCAGGACGAATTCGCCCACTCGTGTTGGTTGTGGACGACGAAATTGTCGTGCGCACCTTCGTCCGTGGAGCGCTCGAACAATCCGGCCACGAAGTGTGCGAAGCGGAGAACGGCGCGCAAGCCCTTGAGCGATTCTCCGAGCATCGCCCAGACATCGTGCTCATGGATATCCTCATGCCAGGAATGGATGGATTTACAGCCTGCGCGCGATTGCGTGGGCTGGTGGGCGGCAGCCGGGCGCCGATTCTGATCATGACAGGGCTCGACGATGCGGAATCGATCGCACATGCCTACGAACAGGGCGCGACGGATTTCATCACGAAACCGCTGAATGCGATGATCGTGAGTTATCGCGTGCGGTATATGTTGCGCGCCAGCCAAACCGTGGATGCGCTGATCAAAAGTGAAGCTCGGCTTGGACTCGCGCAGCGAATCGCGAAGATCGGGGATTGGGAATGGCGCCCTGATACGGGCCAGTTTACCGTGTCGTCTGAGCTCTCCCGTCTGATGGGGATTCGATCGCAAGACTTTGCTGGAACCTACGATGCGTTTATTCAGCTGGTGCATGCCGAAGACCGAGATCGTGTCGATGAGACGCTGAAGCGTATAGTGAGCAAACGAGTCCCCTGCGATATCGACCATCGTGTTGTCCTGCCGAACGGAGCGGATTTTACGGTCAATCTTCAAGCCGAGGCGATAGTCGACGGTCGATTGAAGGCGTTGTCGGTGGTGGGAACTGCGCAAGATATCAGCGAACGAAAACAGTCCGAGCAAGAGATCCATCGCCTCGCCTATTTCGACAGCTTGACGGGGCTGCCGAACCGCGTGTTGTTCAAGGATCGTCTTACGCAGGCTGTTTTGCATGCCCGCCGCTACGGCGCCACGCTGGCAACACTCTTTCTGGACCTGGATCGGTTTAAAGTCATTAACGATACGTTGGGTCATCATATCGGTGACTTACTGTTAAAGAGCGTGGCCGACCGTCTCGCCGAATCTGTGCGGCACAGCGACTCCGTCAGCCGGTCCGTGGACAATGAAGAGAATCATTCGCTTGCGCGATTGGGCGGCGATGAGTTTACTGTGCTGCTCACGAATCTGCGCGAGGCGCAGGATGCCGCGACAGTCGCGCGTCGCATTGCGGGAGCGATGGCGAAGTCTTTTCTGATCGAAGGGCGGGAAATCTTCGTCACCGTCAGTATTGGGATTGCCATTTTCCCGGTTGATGGAGACTCGGTCGATGTCTTGCTGAAGAATGCGGATGCCGCGATGTATCATGCCAAAGAACAAGGCCGGAATACCTTTCAGTTCTATTCCGACACCTTGAACGCCGCCGCGAATGAGCGATCGACGTTGGAAAGCGATCTCCGCCATGCCGTCGACCGTGGTGAGTTTGTGGTGTTTTACCAACCGCAGATTGATCTGCGGACGGGTGGGATTATCGGCGTGGAAGCGTTAGTGCGCTGGCAACATCCCCAGCGAGGATTTATGCTTCCCGGGGAGTTTATGCCGATTGCCATAGATACTGGTTTGATGAGAGTCATCGATGAGTGGGTACTGCGAACGGCCTGTCGTCACAATCAAACATGGCAGCAGCTCGGAAAAATGTCGGTGCCTATATCCATCAATGTCTCCAACTCGTTGTTCCACGGCAATACGTTGCTGTCTGTGGTAGAGGGAGCGCTCAGCCAGACGGGCTTGACTCCGGCCTGTCTGACGTTGGAACTGACCGAGTCGATCGTGATGCGCAATGTTGAGCCGTCGATCGTCATGCTGACCACCTTAAAGACGATGGGCGTACAACTCTCCATCGACGACTTTGGGACTGGTTATTCGTCGCTCACCTATCTGCAGCGTCTTCCGGTCGACCAGGTGAAGATCGATCAATCGTTTATCCGGGAAATTCTGATGCAGAAACGCCCGGCTGTGATTGTGAGGGCGATCATTGCCCTGGCTCACAGCCTCGGCCTCATGGTGCTCGCCGAAGGGATTGAGCAGGAAGCCCAACGTACGGTGCTGCTGGATGAAGGGTGCGATCATGCCCAGGGGTATCTCTTCGGGCGGCCAATGCCGGCGGACGAGTTTGCCCGCTTGCTCCAGCCGACTCCTCTCCGCAAAGCCAGCTAGCAGGCTGTCCACAAAGTCCGCCAGCATCGTTCTCGCATCGCTCAGAGGCTCAACGTACCGAAGCGTACGCCTCGCCTCTTCGCTCGCTGCGGCCTTGCTGGACGGCCTTTCTGAACAGCCTCCAGGCCTTAAGCTTCCATCGGTAATCTCAGGCGTCGTGTCGTTTCCGGCGTCGTCATCCAGTTTGTCAACAAACTGCTGGGACGTTCCTCACAATCCAGTCCCCTGGAGCCTCCTGACGGCGGTCTATGCACGGTGACTTTTCGAAAGGTGAAAGTTATACTTCGCGCTGTACGCATGAACCATGTTGGACTGAGGGAATCGTGATGAAGACATATGTCGAAGCGTTGTGCGGAGCCGTGGGAATCTGGTTACTCACAATATCCGTAGTTACGGCGGGTACAACGGACAAACCGGTATCGAGTGATACGGTTATCCGGGAGACGCGGGAGGCAGTGACGGCGACCAAGGACTATACGATTCAGCAGAAAGATGCGTTTCAGCGAAAAGTTCAGACTGAGATCGATGAAATCCAAGCCCATATCGTGCAGCTTCGTGGACAAGTCACCCATGCATCAGCGGAGGCAAAAGCGGATATCCAGAAGGCGATCGGGGAATTAGAAAAGAAAAAGAACTTGGCCAGTAAAAAAGCGCAGGACATTCAGTCCGCCACGGCCTCTTCCTGGGAGCAGGTGAAGACGAAAACAACCGCGGCGATGGACGATCTTCGAAATTCCCTCAACCGTACGCTCTCTCACCTCCCGTGACGGTCGATCAATGAAATATGCCCTCTATCCTGGTTGTGCGGCCCAAGGGGCCACGCCTGAACTCTATCAATCGACCAGGTCGATTATTGGCCAATTGGGGATCGAGGTTGTTGAACTTACGGCTGCGGCTTGTTGCGGCGCTGGGGTGGTGACGGAAGCGCACCCTGATATGGCGCTGGCGCTGAACGCCAGGACGTTTGCGCAGGCGGAGGCGCTTGGACTGGACGTCATGACGATCTGCGGTACCTGCCAAGGGGTGATGAGCGCGGCGAATCGACGATTGAAAGCAGAGGCAGGGCTTCTCGATCGCATCAACGCCTTTCTGGCGCCGGAAGGATTAGCCTACCATGGCCATGTCCAAGTCAAACATCTGTTGTGGATCGTCGTGCGAGACATCGGACTGGCCCGTCTGGGCTCTCTAGTTTCTGCGCCGATGCACGACTTCCACATTGCCCCGTTTTACGGTTGCTACATCCTGCGTCCGTCATGGGATCTGGGGTTTGATGACCCTGAAAATCCCCAATCCCTCGAGCGCGTCATCAGGGCCGTTGGTGGTGAACCTGTGGCCTACGCCGGAAGGACCAAATGCTGTGGGTTTCCCATTATCCTTGAAAAGGAAGCCATTGCGGTGGCCATGGCAGGGACGCACATGAATGAAGCCAAGGATCAGGGGGCCGATTTTATGGTCACGCCCTGTCCACTCTGTCATATGAGTTTGGATATTTATCAAGAACGGGCCGGTCGTGCGGTGAACCGCGAGCTCCACTTGCCGATCTTGCATGTGCCGCAGCTACTGGGGTTGGCGATGGGGCTTCCGGCAAAAGACTTGGGGCTCTCGCATCATGTGATCTCAGTCGATTCTATTTTGACGAAGCTTGAGCATCGTCGAACGCAGCAGCAATCTTCGTGAAGGAGTGAGCATATGCACGTGGTAAATATAGAAAAGTATCAGCAGTTCAGCAGCGAAAAGATGAAGAAGAACAATATGTTTCAGACGCCGCGATTTTTCTGCGACATCTACTGTTTCGAGCCAGGGCAGGAACAGAAAGGCCATATCCACGGTGAGCAGGATAAGGTCTATCTTGTGCTTGAAGGACAGGGCACATTTCAGGTTGGTTCAGAGAAGCAGGTACTGGGGCCAGGGCAAGGGACGATGGCGCCGGCCGGGGAAGAACATGGCGTGAAGAATCATACGGGCCAGCGTCTCAAAGTCCTCGTGTTCGTCGCGCCGAATCCTTCATAAGACGTGAATCGTTAAAAGTGAAATGTGAAACGTCAGCACACTGATTCCAGACAGACGGAGGGCAAGATGAAGTTCGAGTTGTATACTGATGTGGCATTGACGTGCGACCTGCCTGTGCATCGTCTCCGTCGTGGCGACATTGTCAAACTGGTGGACCACCACAGTTCTTCTGACGATACCGAAGGGTACTCGATCAAAGTCTTCAACGCTATCGGCGATACGATCACCGTGACGTCCGTTCCCGCCTCCGCTCTCGAAGTTCTCCGCGAAGATGAAGTGCTCTGCGCTCGGATCTTATAACGAGCTGAGTCTTCTCGTCCTCTGCCAAATCTAATTCGCTAGCTCGTCAGCAGCTTGCCCTAGCGTTCCAGGGTCGGGGATTTGATTGCGGAAGGACAGTCCCCTCATCCTGTGCTCTCGGAACAGAGGAGGGGATGGAGCCTGATGATCTTCTGTGCTCGCGCAACGCGCGGCC
>JAKDNQ010000203.1 GCA_030456405.1 Nitrospira sp. | reverse complement strand
ACCCAGTCGCTTCGCCACGCGCTTCACATGGGTATCGACGACGATACTGGGTTGGCCGAAGGCATTCCCAAGAATGACATTCGCCGTCTTTCTCCCGACGC
Organism: Nitrospira sp.; assembly: GCA_030456405.1. Next base: position 4,663 of record JAKDNQ010000203.1, on the reverse strand, counting down.
CCGGTAAGGCAATCAACTCATCCATGCTCTGCGGAACTTGTTCCCTGAAGCGTTCTGTGACCGCCTTGCCACAGGCGACAAGATGTTTTGCCTTATTTTTAAAGAAGCCGGTGGAACGAATGATCTGTTCGACATCAGAAAGATGAGCTGCTGCCAGTTCTGCCGGACGCCGATACCGCTGAAAGAGAGATGGAGTGACCAGATTAACCCGCTGGTCGGTACATTGAGCTGAGAGGATCGTGGCGACAAGCAACTCCCAAGGGGAACGATGATCCAGTTCCACCTTCGGGTTTGGCATCGCGCGCTGAAGCAACTTCCCAATCTCTCGAAGGCGTGTCCGTGGATCCGATACTGGTGGAGATTTCGTTGTCATGGCGGTTTTCAGAATAATCCGATTGTGCAGCGGGTTAAGGGCGAGATGCAAGTGTGGGCGCCTGGGTTGTCGATTTCTTCGATGACTCATCCAATGGCACGATGTCAGCCAATCGCTCTTCGAGATGTTGAAGCAGCGGGGGTAGTGTGTCCGGCTGCAAAGCCGCAATCCCGATTGCGCCGTAGCGGCGACAGAGCGCTTCCGCTTGCCCGGACGGAAGCTGGTCGCACTTATTGAAGACAAGAACTCGTGGAATCTGATCCAATGCGAGGCTTTGAAGCACGGTGTCGACCGATGCAATATGAGTGGCAAGATCTTTCGCTCCGGCATCGACGACATGCAAGAGGAGATCCGCATCACGCATCTCGTCCAACGTTGTTCTGAAGGCTGCGAGCAGATCTTTGGGCAGATCGCGAATAAATCCCACCGTGTCCGTGAGAATGACTTCACGGCCATGCGGGAAGTGCAGCCTGCGGCTCGTGGTATCGAGCGTTTCGAACACCCGCGGGGCGGTGCTTACTGCGCTGTTCGTTAAGACATTGAGTAATGTCGATTTCCCGGCATTCGTGTAGCCCACGATGGACAGGACTGGAAAGGCCTGCCGAACACGGCGCGATCGCCGTTGATCTTGGTGACGGGCAAAGGCCTCAATCTCCCGCTCCAAATGGTCGATACGCTCTCTGATACGACGTCGATCTGTTTCGAGCTTTGTTTCGCCGGGTCCCCTGCTTCCGATGCCGCCGCCCAAGCGTGAGAGGCTGGTTCCTTGGCCGGAGAGCCGAGGGAACAGATACCGAAGTTGGGCCAACTCGACCTGTACTTTCCCCTCTCGGCTATGCGCCCGTTGCGCAAAAATGTCGAGAATCAGCTGGGTCCGATCGATAACGATCAGGTCGGTGATCTCTTCAATCGCGCGCAACTGCGCAGGCGCTAAATCTTGATCGAAGATGAGCAGGTCTGCGCCTTTTTGCATGGCTTGCATCAGCACGTCCTTGAGTTTGCCGCTTCCCAATTGGAATCGATGGTGGCCGCTCTGTGTGCGTTGAACTAAGCGGTCGATCACGGTGAGATCTGCCGAGGAAGCCAGTTCAGCCAACTCGGTCAGGCGTTCTTCTTGGTCGGCCTTGCTCTTGGGCGAGGCGCTCACGAGGATGGCGGTCTGCTTCTGAGCCATCGTGTAAGACCCGCTCTGACGTTGAAGGTCTGATTCCAGTTCACGAATGAATGTTTCGAAGCCCACCGGACATTGATGCACGGGCGTAGGTGCCAGGAGCGTATAGAGTTGCCCTTGAGGGCTGGGTGGATTCAGATGGGCCAGAGAGAGTAGCCCTGGCTCACCCTTGGAGGTAACGGCCAGGGTTCCAATCATGTCGAGCCGGAGGAGACCCAGTAAGGTGAGGTCTTCTTGAGTAAGCGGCTGCTCCTTTAGATGCGAGCGTATCAGGCGAAGGCCCCGCAGGGATCGTGGACTTGCGCGAAAGGTAGCCAGAGTGGTCGGCGATGGCTCGGCGCAGGCGCCGACCAGCACGTCTTGAACTGCACCGCGCCTGGTGATGACCAGTCCGATGGGGCGCCGAATCTCATGCGTAAACTGTGCGAGGGTTTTTGCCGCTTCCGCCGACAGCACTTCATCTACAGGCATGCGTCGGCGATACAGCCGCTCAAGCATTGAGAGTTGGCCGGCGCGGAGACCGAGGACCTGTCCGTGAATTTCTGGAATGGGAGTCGTATCCTTATCGTCGCTGGTTAATGTGTCTGTGCGAATGATGACGCCATCGAGGCCTGGGCGTCGATAGTGAGAGGTGCGCGGCGGCCTGTGAAAAGAGCCTGTCTCCCTGCCGAGGCGATCATCGCGGCGTTATCTGTACAGTAGGCCAGTGGGGGAAGACTGAGCTGCACGTTCTCGGAAACCGCTCGTTGCTGGAGCAACAACCGTAATCGAGAATTGGCGGAGACCCCTCCGACAACGGCCAATGCGCGAGCACCGGATGACTGAACTGCGGCAAAAGATTTTTTGACTAAGACAGCCACAATAGCCTCCTGATATCCGGCGGCTATATTCGCAGCTTGTGCCGTGCGATATTTCTCATCCATCGCTTGAAGTCTATAGAGTAAAGACGTTTTCAAACCGCTAAAACTAAAATTGAGACTTCCCTTCTTGAGATAGGAACGGGGAAAGACAATGGCCTCTGGATTTCCTTGTCGAGCCAAGCGATCGATGGCTGGCCCTCCGGGATATTCCAGCCCAAGCAACTGAGCGCCTTTGTCAAAGGCCTCTCCTGCGGCATCATCTCTTGTAGAACCCAAGAGACGACAGTGGCCGGTCATCTCTTTGTAATAAAGATGGGTATGTCCCCCCGATACGATCAGGACAACACAGGGTAATGGGAAGGCTGGATCTTTCAGCCAAGCTGAGGCGATGTGGCCCTCAAGATGGCTCACTCCTACCATCGGAATATTCAAGACATAGGCGAGGGCTTTGGCATAGTTGACTCCGACCAGCAGAGCGCCTGCCAAACCAGGTCCTTGCGTAACGGCGATTCCAGCGAGATCCGACCACGCGAGGCGGGATTGTCGTATCGCCTCTGACGACACCTCTTCAATCGATTCAATATGGGCGCGGGAAGCGAGTTCCGGAACCACGCCACCGAACCGACGATGCACGGCATGTTGCGAGGTAATAATATTTGAGAGGACTGTGCCGTCTGCGGCCAATACCGACGCGGCTGTTTCATCGCATGACGTCTCAATACCCAGGATAGGTCCCGGTACCCAGGTTGTTACGGACGGTTCAACTGTTGTCATCATAATATCTTCGACAATCACGTCACAGCGACCGCTTGTCATTACTATACTCCGAGAGCGGCGAAATAATACGGCCCTTGTGGCCATCAGCGCCACAAGGGCCGTGCGTACTTTCTACCATGGCCTCACGCAGGTATAAGGCTGGGAATCTTAGACGCCCGCCATCGCCTCCTGCTCGATAAAGGCTGGAGCTCCGTCGCGAAGCACGACGCGTATCTTCCGGCATTCCTTGAACCGCCCTCGAATCATTTCTTCGGAGAGTGGATCACCGATCGCTCGCTGGATCGTCCGGCGCATCGGTCGAGCCCCGTACAGCGGCTCGTAACCTTCCTTAATCAACCATTGCTTCACATTGTCTTCAACTTCAATCTCGACGCCTTTTTCAAGCAGACGAACGTTAAGCTCACCCAAGAGGATGTCCAGAATATTGGAGAGATGTGTTTTGTCCAACTGGTGGAAGACCACGATCTCGTCGATCCGGTTGAGAAATTCCGGGCTGAACGAGCGGCGCAATTCTCCCAACACTTCTTCCTTCTTATGGCGCTCCTGATCGCCTTCTGTGCTCTGGAATCCGAGCGAGACTCCCTTCTGGATCATCTTGGTCCCGATATTAGAGGTCATGATAATGACGCAATTCTTGAAGTCGACTTTGCGTCCGAGGCTGTCGGTCAGGACCCCGTCGTCCAATACTTGTAGGAGGATATTGAACACATCGGGATGGGCTTTTTCGATCTCGTCGAACAGGACGACTGAATAGGGCCGACGTCGAACCCGCTCGGTCAATTGGCCGCCTTCTTCATACCCCACGTACCCAGGAGGGGCGCCGAACAGACGAGAACTCGTGAATTTTTCCTGATACTCCGACATATCGATCCGAATGAGCGAATCTTCACTATTAAAGAGGAACTCCGCGAGCGTCCTTGCCAGCTCCGTCTTCCCTACTCCAGTGGGTCCCAGGAAGATAAACGACCCGATAGGCTTCTTCGCTTCTTTCAGACCAGCGCGTGACCGCCGAATGGCTCGGGCCACAGCAGAGATCGCTTCGTTCTGCCCGACCACACGCTTATGGAGGAATTCTTCCATACGCAACAGTTTGTTCGACTCTTCTTCTTCGAGCTTAAAGAGCGGAATGCCTGTCATCTTGGAAACGACATAGGCCACCTCTTCTTTTCCGATCGTCGGCTTGTTTTTTTCCTGGTTTTTCTTCCACTCACGCTTGGATTCATCAAGGAGTTTCCGCAACCGTTCTTCTTCCTCGCGGTGACGAACAGCTTCTTCAAAGTTCTGCATCGAGATAGCCAGTTCCTTATCACGAGAGACCTTTTTGAGCTCTTGCTCCATCGCTTTCAGGTCCGACGGTAAAGCATAGGTCTGCAACTTTGCGCGAGATCCTGTTTCGTCGATCAAATCGATAGCCTTATCCGGAAGAAAACGGTCGCTAATGTAGCGATCGGATAGCTTGACTGCTTCGAGGATGGCCTCTTC
>JAKDNQ010000202.1 GCA_030456405.1 Nitrospira sp. | reverse complement strand
CGTGTTGGGGGGCGCCGGGGCGGGCTTATAGCCGGGGGCCTGCGCCAAGAAGGCGATCGTATTCAAGAAGAGCGTCTGGTTCGACGTGTAGAAGGCGCCGAAGCCCGTCAGATTGGAGATGAAGATATCCTCATCGCCGATAAAGACCGCTCGACCCAACCCGCCGAAATCCGCATGGGGGCGGAGGGTGAGGAGATTCGGTCCACCCTCGCTGACACTCAGGATCGAAAAGGGGCCGGTGACCGTATAGGGCACGTTACAGCCCAGCGTGAGTGTCGACGGGGTGCCGAAGGGGCCGACGCGCACGGGATTGAGGAGCGAGTCCGCCGTGAACGTGCCCGGATTGCCGAAACAGGTAAAGACCGTGGGCGAGGCCACAGTCCCCAGCAAGGCCGGCCGCAAGGTCCCTTGCGAGCGCGTCTCCAACAACGCCCCCCCTTCATTGACGAACTGTTCCAGCGCCACCACTTCTGACGGCAGAAGGTCGCCGATCTGGCCTTGATCCATCAAGGTGATCACGAAGAGGTCCACGCCTTCGAGCAAGGCGGGCGTGATCGTGGTGATCCCCGAGCGCAATTGCACCGGACGTTTGACCACGCCACTGGCGCCGAAGTTGGCGGGGTTGAGCAGGGCGTTGATGGCGCCCGCGTAGCCCGTCCCTGCGACAAAACTGTGATTGGCCCCATTGATCGTCACGGCGCGGCCTGTGCCATAACTCTCGATGACGAGGGGACGCACCTCTTGTTCGAACGTGAGCGTGGCACCGGTGCCCTTGGCAAGTACCAACGCGCCGTCCGTTTGTGGGTACAGGCGATCGACGCTCGCCACGGTCCATCCGGCGCCGATCGCGCTGGCGCGCTCATTGCGGACCAACGTGAAGCGGTTCGATCCGGTGCCGATCGACGACTGGCCATAGTGGTTAAACAGGGTGAACCGGTACGGATAGCGACCGGTCGGCAAGGCGCTCGCATCCCAGGGGATACCGAGACGCGAAATGGAATCGCTCGTCTCAGGCAGGAGATGGGCATCCCAGTGCAGGTTGCTCACCTGCTCCACGCCCGCGACTGAGAGGCTGACCGAGAAGGTATTCGGGACCGCGATAAAGGCCGGCAGCGTGACCTCCACCGGAATGATGGGTCGGACATCGGCCGTCGTGGAACGGTAATGCAGCGTCAGATCTCGGCTGCTCCCGAGAGGCAACAAAGATTCCCGACCCCTTTTCTTACTCGGCAGACACCTGCCGCAAGCACCAGTACCTGATTCTCACGGCGCGGAGAAAGTTGAAGCATCGTGTACCACATCCGATGCCGCGCAATCGCGTGCGGGGCTGTGATCTGCTGACGAAGACGGATCGGCACGGCCAGCCGCATCTGGCGCTGGCCATTCTGGATCATGGGAGCCGGGCCTGTCTCAGGTTGCAGCGGCTCGCGGACAAATCCTCGTGGAGGCTGTTGCAGGAACTCGCGCAGGCGGTGAAACGCTATGGCCGGCCCACGTTCCTGCGCACGGACAACGAAGCGGTCTTGGTCTCGCGGATCTTCCGATTCGGCCTCTGGCTGTTGGGTATTCGGCAACAGCGGATCGAGCCGGGCTGTCCTTGGCAAAACGGACGGGTGGAACGGTTTATTGGCACGGTGAAGCGGGAGTTGGCGACGAGTCCTGTTGCGGACGTACACGAATTCGCTACGGCATTGTGTGACATTCGGACCTGGTACAACCACGACAGGCCACATGATCACTTGCAGGGGCGGACACCGGCGGAAGTCTGGGAAGCAGCTCTGAAGCGTGAAACGTGAAGCATATCTCGTGTCCGGACTCGGACGTGTCACGAACGACGAGCGACGAACGACGCTGATGTCCGGCGAGGTGTGTCAGGAATCGGCTTTTTCAGGAGCGTTTGAGCGAAACAACCTTCGGCCAGGCGAAGAAATCGTGAGCTGACGAGAAATTAGTTCTGGTCAGCGAGGAGCAATCGGCTCGGTCAGGATGAAAATCGGTGGCGAGTCGAACCGAAATCGTCTACCGGACAGGCGGACGGGACACCTCGCAAACTCTCTCAAACAAAGACTCCCGACCCCTTTTATTCGTCCCCTCGATGCTACGTCGTAGCTCAAGGTCTCTGCCGTTTCTGACGCAAGATGACGTATAAGATTACAGAGGCCAAAATAATGGGAACTCCAATAGCGGGGGCTATTTCAATTGAAGTTCTCAAGAATGACCCTAGTACGATAATTGCCAGCACAAATAGCAAACGAAGGGCTATTGGAAAATAGCGGCCATACAGAGTTACCGAGAAGGCGAAGGCTACCAGTACCACAATGTTTAGAACCGCTAGCTCTGGAGAGACCCGCTCCATAAACCACTCTTTCCAAGAAGCGGGTTGAAATATGTAGTTAACAACAAATACGTAGACTCCGCCGAAAGTAACCAGTGTGAGGAGGGCGAGCTCAGAAAGATCGCTTCTTTGGACTTTTGTATTCATTCTGCCGCGGGTTTGGTTAGACAGTCCATGCACTTATGCGCACATTCATATTCCTCGTATATCAACAAACCAAGCCCTACGACGCTCACTGCTCTGCCAACTGACTTTACTGCCTGTATGAGGGGTCGGATAAAAGGGGTCGGGAGTCTTTGTTTCGAGCAATTCTTCCCACCTTCGTATCCGAGTCGAATCGCAGCACATGTGCCAACATACCTCAACATTCTAGCGAGACACACAGAATTCACAAATGCCCGAGAGGGGCTTGCGCTAACCTCGCAAACTCTCTCAAACAAAGACTCCCGACCTCTTTTCTTTCATTTTTCCTTGAGGAGCTTGAACACTCTATACGCATGGAGGCCGACACCAACCATCCCAATGCCCCATCCCCCGATCGCCATCCACCAGCTCAATGTAAATGGCGTCGAGGGCTGAAAGAAGGCTACACCAAAGCCGGCGAAGAAGAGTCCCACGCCGGTTAGCATAAGGGTCACACTCGCGGTTTTTAAGTTCATCGTTTCCGGCAGTTACTTCGACTTCGAACAATCCTGACAATCAGGTGGTGTATTAACGCAGCCTTGAATTTTGACATAACAGAAATCGACGCCTGCGGCGATTCCGGCGCCAACGTCGGGACCCACTGCCGCGCCGACACCGAGTGAACCCCCTCCGCCGACACTGCCGCCAAAGCCAGAAAATCCGGGGACGATGATGTCTCCCGCCAACGCCACGCTCCACCCGCCACCATCTTTTCCACAACGTGGAGCGAACAGTTGACCAAAGCCTTTCCCGCCTGCGCCAAGAATCAATCCCAACCCGACTCTGCCGCAGGTCAGAGTGAATCCACACCACTCACCAGTGTCGGTATTGATCATCGTGCCTCCACCCCCCTGGAACCCACCGATCCCCGCCATAACAATACCTGATCCTTCAAAACCGGCCCATACATCAGTGCCTCTCGGATCAGTAAACCGTACGGGATTGTCGAACGCATAACGATAGAGATTCAATCCGCCTCGTAGGCCAATCGGATCTTTCTGGAAGAACCGTCCAGCGATTGGATCGAAGGATCTGGCGCGTAAGTAGTACAGCCCGCTTTCGCTGTCGAATTCCCGTCCCGTATAGGTGTACGGTTGGTCCACGGTTCCGGTTTGATCCACAATATTTCCATGCGCATCATAGCTATAGCTTTTCGCCGTCGCGCCCGCTGAATCGGAGAGATCAGTCACCGTCCCCAATCCATCCTGATGATAGAAGAACGTGCTGCCGCCCTTCGTCATGGCGATGGGTTCATCGATGCCGGGGCCATGCGTATACCGGGCCTGCAACACGTTCGCGCCATCGTATTCGAGGAGGATATCCTCGCCATCGTAGATGTAGCGCTTCGTTTGCCCGTTGGCGACCTTTTCAATGCGTCGGCCCAGCCCATCGTAGCGATAGGTCGACGTCGCCGCTGGCGTGGGATTCCCCGCGACGAAGTCCTCCACCTTCGTCAACCGATTTTCTGCATCGTAGGTGTACTGGGTGTAATTGCCGGTGGCCAACAGGGTCTTGCGGGTCAAGTTGCCGTTGTCGTCATAGACGTATGCATGGTTTGCGTCCGCCGTGAGTTGGTTACCCGCGTTGACCACCGAGTCCCCGGTGGTGCGGTTGCCCACGGGATCATACGCGAAGGCCTGCGGGGTTCCTAACAGCGGGTGTGAAGCCGAGGTGAGCCGGTCCAGCGTGTCGTAGCCGAAGGCCTGCGGCCCTCTCCGGTCCGTCAACGACGTTCTGTTTCCCACGCCGTTATAGAGATAGTCCGCCTTATTGATTTGGGTCGCACTGGCGGTAATCTGGTGCAGGATATTCGTCACCTGAGAAGCGGGATCGTAGCTGTATATGGTGCTCGTGCCGTTGGGGAGGGTCAGGCTCGTCCTGCGGCTCAAGGCATCATAGTTGAAGGTAAAGCTACCCGCCGGACTCGTGAGACTCGTCAATCGATTCAGCACGTCATAGACAGAGGTGTTCGTGCCGGTGCTGTCTCCGGCTGTCAGCCGGTTCCCGTTCTTATCATAGGTATAGGTCAGCGTCACGCTGGGCTGGTTGGGCGAGCCGTCGGTCTTGGTCGTGAGCAAGCGGTTGGTTCCGTCGTACGTCATCGTCAACGCACTGTCTGAGTCGGTAAGGGAAGTCAGGTTGCCGACAGTATCGTAGCCGTAGTTGGTGAGAAGACTGCCAGGCAGCGTCTTCTTAACGAGTTCATTGACGGCATTGTACTCGAAACTGATGGTGTCCGCTTTCGGCGTCACGC
>JAKDNQ010000052.1 GCA_030456405.1 Nitrospira sp. | reverse complement strand
GGCTGGTTGAGATTCCGATCTTGATCGCGCCCGATCAAAAGGTCTGGATGGATCGGATGATTAAGGAAGGCAAGATCGCTATTCCTCCAGGCGGAACGCTGGAAAAAGGCTCGCTCTATTCGATGTTTATCCGCATGCTCCTACATAACGCGATGGAGGAGCAGAAGAGGCAGGAGGTATTAGACGCAGAAGACGAGGACGACGAATAGGCAGGATGCTGAAAACGGCTCCCTGCGTCGTTCTCACTTCGCTCAAGACTTCAACGTACTCAGAGTACGCCTCAGCCTTTCGCTCGCTGCGGCCTTGCAGGAGAACCGTTTTGACCATCCTGCCAATGTCACATATTGGGACTGAGAATGTCTTGCCCTTGAGACTGGCTTCGGACTCGCTGATTAGGCAGTTTGGACAGCTTCCCAGGATTACTGCACTGTATCCGAAAGGATTCAGGACTGTATCAAAAGAGATTCACTGGCGACGTGGTTAGAGTTTCCTGAAAGAGGAGGCGGCGGCTTTGATGGTGTATTCGATATCGCGGGTTGAATGAGCGGTCGAGAGGAAGGCGGCTTCGAATTGAGAAGGAGCCCGGTAGACCTCCTGTTCCAGCATCGCGTGAAAGAATTGCCCATATCATTTTGTGTCAGACAGCTTCGCGCTGTTCCAATCCACCACCTGGCCTGAGATGAAGAAGGACCCGAGGACCGACCCGATGGTGCAGTGTGCAACGGTTCCTGGAACTTTTATTCAGCTCTTTCTTCGTCTGTTGGGGCGTCTGCTTCGACGCGATTCCTTCGAGATGAGCGGGAACTTCTCCGGATGCCTGATGGATTCGATGGCTACATCCACATCGAGATCAGGCCAATACAGATGGTGAGACTTTGGCCATTCAACGTTCAGGATCTCCGATACGGAGGCATCCGTGAACCAGGGGAATTCTTTGAACGGAACAAAGAGCTCTTCGTCAGCGATGAGCATCCAGAATCCATGCCCGGAGATATTTGTGACCTCAGCACTCGAAATGTTTTTGCCAGGCGTTGCGGATTTCATCGTAATGCTCCTCAATGAGAGTGTGTGCTGCTCGGATTTGTCGGGCAGCCATGCCGAAGTTCTGCGCTAATTCAATTGTCGGCTCGAGCCAGAATTTCGCTTCACCGCGATCACAATACACGTGAACATGCGCTCGTGCTTCCTCGCGAGAGAAAAAATAAAAGCGGAAACCGCCTGCTCTAAAAATTGTCGGACTCAGGCGCCCCCTCCCTCCCTCTATGCTCAGATCTGACTCTGAATTTCTGGGGTTCTGTGTAACCTGCTGTTCGTCCAGTATCCCGGTTAAAACCCGTGTAATAGTTTGCCATGATTGGAAGGGAAGTCCAAGGAGTTTGTTGGGGCCTGAGGCATTAGACGTATGCTTCTACAAATCCATTCTTTTCAGGATTTCTGCCGCATTTCGTCTCTCTGAAAAGATTTTAGAACGGGTTAGAGCTTTTTGAAAGAGGCAGCGGCAGCTTTGATTGTGTGTTCGATATCGCGGGTCGAATGGGCGGTTGAGAGGAAGGCGGCTTCGAATTGTGAGGGGGCTAGATACACGCCCTGTTCCAGCATCTCGTGAAAGAATTGCCCGTATTGCTTCGTGTCAGAAAGTTTTGCGGTATTCCAATCCACCACGGGGCCTGACGAAAAGAAGGCTCCAAGTATCGAGCCGATTCTGGTTTGCGTGAGCGGCACGCCCGCTTTTTTCGCAGCCTCTCCAATTCCTTGAGCCAAGGCTGCCGACTTTTCTTCCAGCTTCTTGTAGACCCCGCGGGCCTTGAGCTGCTTGAGCGTTTCAATGCCTGCGGACACGGCTAACGGATTTCCCGATAACGTGCCAGCCTGATAGACCGGCCCCAACGGGGCAATCAGATCCATAATCTCTTTCCGTCCTCCGTAAGCGCCGACCGGCAATCCTCCACCGATGATTTTCCCCAGCACCGTGAGGTCCGGCTTGATGTTGTAAAGTGTTTGGGCTCCGCCGTAGGCCACGCGAAAACCGGAGATCACTTCATCGAAAATCATGAGGATGCCATGTTCTTGAGTGAGGCGGCGAAGCGCTGCAAGAAAGTCCGGCGCCGGCGACACCACACCCATGTTCGCGGCGATCGGTTCCAGAATAATGCAGGCCAACGTGTTCCGCTGTTCCTTGACGATCTGTTGCACCGCTCGGAGGTCGTTGTACGGGGCGGTCAACGTGTGCTTTGCAAAGTCCGCCGGGACTCCGAGCGAATCAGGAATCCCCAAGGTAGCCAACCCTGAACCGGCCTTGGCCAGCAAGTAGTCGCTGTGGCCGTGATAGCACCCTTCAAATTTGAGAATGTTGTCTCGCTTGGTAAAGCCACGCGCGACACGAATCGCGCTCATGACCGCCTCGGTGCCGGAGCTGACGAGCCGCACCTTTTCCATCGATGGGAAGGCATCGCGGATCATGTGGGCGAGCGTGACCTCCAGTTCGGTCGGCGCGCCGTAACTGGTCCCGCGCTCGGCAGCTTTTTTGATCGCGTTGATGACCGATGGGGCCGCATGGCCCAAAATCATCGGGCCCCATGAGAGCACATAGTCGAGGTAACTGTTCCCATCGACATCGTAGAGGCGAGCGCCTTTGGCGCGTGCAATAAACCGGGGTTGGCCTCCGACAGACCGAAAGGCGCGCACCGGGCTATTCACCCCTCCGGGGATCACATCTTGTGCGTCGGCAAACAGCCTGCCGGAACGAGTGGTCTTCATGATGGGCGCGCACAGTACCATGCAGTCGAGTCTTGGTCAAGAAAGAGGAGGTTCATATGGCGTGCTGTCATGACCGGAGCCAACAAGTATCTGGAGAGATACAGTCGTCAGTATTTTTAGATACAGGCGATGTGCCTGCGAGAAGGGGATATTCGTAATCCCTTGCATACCTATTTACGTGACGAATCGATTGGGCCTGACTCTTGCTGTATGTGCGGGTACGATCCAAAGACTAGACATCGATCTAGCAGGCTGCGGAAAACTCGATTTTTACACAAAATGCCGCTGGAACTTTCATATGGCGCCGATATCAAAACAGGTTCAGGATGCTCAAAAAGGCCGTCCAGCAAGGCCGCAGCGAGCGAAGAGGCGAGGCGTACGCTTCGGTACGTTGAGCCTCTGAGCGACGCGAGAACGCCGCTGGCGGACTTTTTCAGCATCCTGCTAGAGATTCCACGATGAGGATTGTTTGTTCATGGTGCCGAAAAGAAGGGAAGGTCGAGCTCGTGGGCGAGAAGGCCCCTCTCGACGATACGCGGGAAACGCATGGGATCTGCGTCGTTCATCGCCACGATGCTGAAGCCCGCTGGATGGCATCGCTTCACACGGCCTCCCGCTCTGGCGTCTCGACCAGATTGTCTTCTGCGCTTTTCCCAAAATGGAGAAGTGTGCTGAACGTGACCAAGAAGATGCGCCCGTAGTACCGACGCATCTTCTTGGCGACCTGCCGGAATTTATGCCCCCATTTTCCCCTGAAACATCTTGAGCAACTGATCGATCCCGCCGGCTTCAATCTTGCCGTTCGGCGTCGCTTTATCGATCACGTCGGGCAGCAAACTCGATAGTTGAGTGCTTGCGGCATCGGGTGAGACACCGGCTTTACCCGCCAGCTGGCTCACAAAATCGCTTCCTAAGCCTTGCTTGATCTGATCCGGTGTCACAGGAATGTTTTTTCCTGTGCTCACCCAGGAGTTCACGATGTCACCGAGTCCATTCTTCTGGAACGATTGAACAATTCCAGCTAATCCTCCCCCGCTGCTATTCTGTCCGAGCAAGCTCATGACAGCCTGCAAGAGAGGATTCTGCCCTGCCTGCCCGCCCATCGCCCCGCTGACTGCTTGTCCTAATTGATCCATGAGTCCCATTGTTAATTCCTTTCCTCACCGGATGTTGAAAAAACACTGTCGGCATTGCACACATGCGGCAGTCTTGCCGGACGGCTCGCTTGATCGTCCTACGATCTGTGGTCTACGGCCTCGACCAAGTTTTCTGCCCCGACGCTAGCTGCGTGAAGGTCTGCGTTTAGGTTGCCGCTGTCGGGTATTCGCCTTCCGGTTCGGTTCCGCATTGATTGCGTTCATCCCCCAATGGGCCCGCTTGGCTTTCTCCCGCTCGGATACTGCGAACAGCACGTGAAATGGCATCGCTCGTCGCGTTCCCATTCCCGCCTGTCCGCTTCCCCAGGCCTCCCCCGCATCGCGCAAGATCTCAAGAAATGTTTCATACTCTGTGTCATCGTTAGATAACACTTGAGCGGCATCGGTGATGAGCACGACATAGCCCTTGGCCGGTAGCCATTCCAAATCAGTCAGACATTCTTCCAGGGCATCCCAGTTGTGGCCGAAGTAGTCGGGGAATTCCAATGCCCGCGCGAATTCATCCAACAGAGTTGACGGGGTCTTACAGTGACGGCCCTTGATAATCTTCAGCACTAATCCATTTGGCGGGCGGACGAGCGATTCGGCACGCTGGTCGGCTGCGACAAGCAGTAACGAAGTCCAGGGGGCTTTCGTCGACTGGAGATAGGAGTTCAATGTCGGTGTGGATTTCGGAGTCATGGTGTCTCATTCAATGGAATAAACGATCGGTAATGGTCATCGGTGTAGTAGGCCTTTCCAGTGTCTTGTTCGATGACGATCCGTTCCGCATCCCGTGAGCGGCCGCGTATTTTTGGATTCACATCGTACTCGCGATAGTGACCGCGAGGCAGTCGTCTTTCACGATTCTGAAACACCCTGCCGCCGATATATCCAGGCAGGGCGTTGCCATCATGATGCTGAATGGCCTCCAGCAAGTCTTTGGCTTTTTGTGGGGGATCCTTCGCGGCTCGATGCAACTGTCGATCGAGAGATGGCGTGCCATCGTGAAGAGCTGGCGCTGAGGACTGAACGGATGGGACAGAGGCAGGCGGTACGGTCGGTTCATAAGACGAGCCGGCGTTGGGAGAACCTGTGCCGCCGCCGAACAGTAACCCTGCAAGGACGACGAGGATTCCATAAAGCTTCCAAGTTCGATGCATAGTTCCACGTTCGTATCACGATGTGAGCCAGTACAATGCGAACCCTAGCACGCACGATCTGAGAGGATCAACGGGGCGTTAGGCAGGATGCTGAAAAAGTCCTCCAGCGGCGTTCTCGCGTCGCTCAGAGGCTCAACGTACCGAAGCGTACGCCTCGCCTCTTCGCTCACTGCGGCCTTGCTGGACGGGCTTTTTGAGCATCCTGAACTTGTCTTGACATCGACGCAATATGGAAAATTCGAGCAGCAGGCAGATCAGGTCGGCTATTTCAAACACGAGTGGTCTTAGTGGATGTCGAGCTCTCTGCAGAGTCGAAATAAGTAGGTAGGTTGTAGCTTCAACAATTCGGCAGCTCTTGTCTTATTGCCTTCCGCTTTTCTAACAGCGTACAGGATCAAGGTTCTTTTGTGTTCTCCCATAGAAGTATGAAATGGCAGGTCCAGGAGTGATTGAGCAGACTGAGATTCAGGGATGTTGAGGTCGAGGGCCAACTCGTCTGGCCCAATGTCAGGACCCGGTGATAAGACCACAACTCGCTCAATGACGTTCTCGAGTTCCCGGACGTTGCCGGGCCAATGATGCTGCTGAAGGCGATCTACAGCTTCCGGCAGCAGTCGCATAATCGGCCGCTTCAGCTCTCGGCAGTAGCGCTCCACAAAGAACTGAGCCAGGGCCGGGATGTCTTCCTTCCGTTCCCGCAAAGGTGGCAGGGTAATCGTGACGACATTCAGCCGATAGAAGAGATCCTTTCGGAAACGCTTTGCCTGCATGGCCTCCATGAGGTCCTGATTTGTGGCCGCGAGCAGGCGCACGTCGGCCCGAATGGGGTGGGTGCCGCCCACCCGCCAGAATTCATGGTCTTGCAAGACGCGCAGAAGTTTTGCCTGCAGATCCGGCTTCATGTCTCCGACTTCATCCAGAAAGATGGTCCCCCCATGCGCCAGTTCGAAGAGCCCTTTCTTCTGCTGCAGTGCCCCCGTGAAAGCTCCCTTCTCATGGCCAAACAGCTCGCTCTCGAGCAGCAGATCTGAGAGAGCGACGCAGTTGACGGCCACGAAGGGCTTTGATGCGCGCGGGCCCCAACTATGGATCGAGCGCGCGACAATCTCCTTGCCCACGCCGGTCTCGCCAAGAAGAAGTATGGTTGCATCCGTTCTGGCCGCTGTACGGGCGACCTCAACAGCTTCTTGCATCCGGCGGCTCTCTCCAATCAAAGTCTGGTAACGCTCGTCCAGGGTGGTGTGCAGATACCGGTTCTCTTCTTTGATCGTGGAGATGAGCTGGGCGTTGCGGATAGCTACTGACGCATGGGCGGCAAACGCGGCGAGTAGACCAAGATCCTGCTGCTCAAATTTTCTGTTTTTGGACGTGTTCAGGACTTCAATGACCCCAATGACGCGGTCACAGTCGTGCACAGGTACCGCCAGAATTGATTGAGTCTGAAATCCTGTGAGCGCGTCGATCTTAGAGTAGAAGCGCGGATCATTCGGAACATCGTTCACCAGCAACCCTTGGCGTTGCTTCACCACCCAACCGGCAATACCTTGTCCGGGTTTTAATCGGACCGTCTTACATTGTTCAATTCCTGGCCCAAATGGGACTTTGAAGACGAGCTCATTAGTGGTGGGATCGACAAGAAGCAGGCTACTCCCTTCCGCACGCATCAGTCTGGTAGCAGATTGCAGGATCAGATGAAGCACATGGTCGAGATCGAGTGCCGAGGTAAGCAGGTGGCTGATCTCGAGAAGAGCGGCTAATTGCTCGTTAGAGTGGTTGGCCGGAACAGGGTACGCAGCATAATCCGGTAAGGCCATGTCGATACCTTTAGCGAAACAGAGGATCGGCGACAATTGTAGTAAGCATTGTAAGGAAACACAAGAATGGTTGGCAGCTTCTTATCAAACTGCTTGGTGGGTGCGGATCGGGGAATGAAGGCGCAAGGAAAGTCAGTTCGAGCGATTGCCGAGGTAGGAAGGGGTTTCGAGAATCAAATTGATGTTTGAATCAGAAACTGCCTATGTGCCGGTCCATGAACTGGAGCCGCTGTTGGATGAAGTTCTTCAGCGCCTGAACCTCGCCGGCGAGCCTCAGGCCCGTCAGACGGAAAGTATCTTGGAGATGTCAGCTGAGCAGAGGGCTGCTGAGATTAAGGAATAGGGGATGGAGGCTGATGATCTTCTGTGCTCGCGCAACGCGCGTCGCGGACTCCCCTCGCGCGGGCTAATGGGCACGTCTCGGCGTGCCAGTGGGTGGGCGGGTGAGAAAGTTGCGCGCAGTGGAAGATCAATCAGCCCCCATCCCCCGAAGAGGGAACGGGCGAGCTTGGAATCATAAGTCACGGCGGAGGGGGAACCCCGCAGCCTAATTGAAGAGGCAACCGATTCAGAAGCTGTACCCGCGCCGAGCTGCGCCAGAAGTTGTCCAGCGCCTGCTCCGCGTTGGGCATCGAATAGGTGCGGCATACGTCATTGTAGATCACGTCCCTGAGGGCAGAAAACTGTTCCAGCGTCCCGAACGCCAGGCCCGGATGGCTGATGTGGCACCCTCGGCAGCTCTTCGCCACGACCTTGCGATAGAGTTGTCGGATGTTTTCATCCTGGTTCCAGCCCTCCGGGACAAACCCGCCGTTAAATGTCATGCCGGGAAATCCTGGGCCTCCGTACCAGCCATCAAGCAGTTCCTTGGCATAAGGCAGGTGCTGGACATCGGTACGGCTTACGAGTTTGTTTAACTCCTTGAACGCGCCTTCCTGCCGCTCACGCGAGAGCGGGTTTCCGGGATCCCGGCTGTAAAAGCGGAAGGCTGTGAGATCGAACGGGAGGAAAAAGGCCCCGCGGACCTCAGCATCATTATTACAGGAAGAGCTATTCTGTCCACATCCAGGGAGGTTGTCTAAGCCCACGGTAGCAAGCTTATATGATCCACCTGAACCGTGGCACACCAGGCAATTGCCCGGGATAAATTTGTTGAATTGCTTATTGTCCAGCGGAGCTTCATAGGCCAATTTTCCCTGATCGTCGTACACCACAAAAAAGACCTTATTGGGCGCATCGCGCGGCATGAATCCTCGTTCCACCATGGCGACCGTTGCGAATGGTCTGTCTATCTTTAACGCTTCGGAGGATTCGACCACATCGCCAAAAAGAGCGGTCCCATCCCGCCGGCCATAATTCTTGACGTAGCATGCCGTCTCCTGCGTCAAGGGCGTGAAGGCACAGTTCATATCGCGCCCAATACCGAGGTCGCCATGATTATAGTACTTCGCTGTCGTTATCAAGCGTTCGAAGAATGGGATTTTGAAGATGTAGCGGCGTTGAAAATCTCTCAACGTGCGGAGTGAATAGAAGATACTTGTCCCGGGTGCCCGGCGTCCATCGGGCAGTGTGAAAACCGAACGGTAATACGTGCCCGTTTCAAAAAAATCGAAGCGAGGTTTCTTGTTTAAATAGTCCGGCGTCGATGCCCAACTCGGGGGGGACGTCGGGCTAGGATTACGGTCGGCTAAGACCAATTGCTCAATCCATCCCTCGATTCCGTTGGCATCGAGCACGGGAAGCAAGGCGTGGCTTTCTGAGCCGTCCGCCTCCGTACGGAGCGCTACAAATCGCACACAGGCAGTGCCTCCTTCCGGCCACCGGTTCTGCCCATTCACGGAAGGCTGAAAGATCGCCACAGGCTCCGTTGACCAATAGAATCGCTCTATGCCATCGACGACCGTCGCCGTCTTATCGGGGATGGCGGTGGCCACTTCAATTTGCCAAAGGAAAGCGTCGTTGGAATCGCCGTTGCCGAAATTGAGCACATCGATGCGAACGCGGCCCCTAAACCCTGGAAAATCGACCCAACCCTTGAACTGGACGAGCGCGTCCTGGGCCGGCGACACCGAGAATGCCTTCCGCAGTCGCGGCTGCTCGACCATGCCCTTGGGTTCATCCGAGGCCCGCGCGCCGCTCGTCCCAAGCACCGTCAGAAAGAGCGCGGCGCCGAAGCAAGCGACCAAGCCGCGCATCCTATTTCGTAATTTTCGGTCCTCCGCCGTAATCGATAACATGACGACCTCCATGCGAAAGGAACTCTAAGGACCTTGCATGGTCCCCCACCGGTATCGTCAGGGATCAGGGATTCCGGAATCGCCAGTCCCCCAAGATCTGTTGATCCATCCAAGTGATGCGCGCTCGAATCCATTTCTTGAGTTCTCCAATTTCTAACCGATACTCGTCCCTGTTCCAGCACTCCACCCATGTCTTCCTGCCGAGAGTCTTCCACTTGGCGTTGTCGCGGGTACGAGCGGCCTCGATTCGAGCGGCGGAATCGTCGATCTTGCGATCGATCCGCGAGCGAGAGACGCTGCCGTCGATGCGGAGCGCCCTCCAGCGGTCGTAGATCGCCCGGCGGAACTGTGGAACCTTCCACATCTCTCTAAGAGGTTGGAAGTGTCCGGCCTTCTCCATACGCCATGAATCTGTCGCACACAATTGTTCATGAGCTTCAACCTCTGGGTCGTTGTAGTTGCTGAAGGCAAGATCGAGGTCCCAGATGGGTCCCATGTGTATAAGGTCATTGCCGGGGTAAAGGCGTTGTTTCGTAATATGCATGCTCTTCCAATAGGCATCCACGTTATTCGCGATTTCCTGAATGATGACGAAATCCACAGCACTCCGCTCGTCCATCCATTCGTCATACTCATAAGGGTCATAGCTGACTGACGGCGGAAAGAACTTCGACTCGAAAGAGACGTCCATATAATGCTTGATGTAATCCTTCTGCACTTCGGTTAGGGTCCTCTTCGGAGAGACGAACCACCATCTCAAGCAATGTAGCTTGGGGGGGTGGATGCAGAGGGGGTCGAGGCTCGACTTCCAGTCGAAGTCCCTATCATCGCCATCCCGCTTCAAAATGTAGGTCCCGGTGATCTCGCCATTGAACGCATTGTCGGTTGGAGGAGGGAGCTTTACGCGGCTGGGGCTGAGCTTGACCTTCTCGACGACGACGTAGAGTCCACGGTACTGACCATTGATGAAAACCTCGGCGAACTCCGTGCGCGGCGCCCAAGAAAACAACTTCTTCGCCTGCCAATAGCCGATGACGTTTCGGAGGCAGGTTTTGTCAGCCCAGCACGAGTGCAAGACCCACTCCTGCTCTAGGGGCATGCCGAGAAGCTTCACCGGGATCTTGAAATCGAGGGAGTAGCTCTTTTTCGGGTGGTACTTCGAGCTCGATCCCCGACGTTTGATGTCGATGTCGACGGCTGGCGCGGGGATATCGGCTCGAAGTTTGTCGAGATCCAAGTTACTATCGGGTAGAAGCGGGGTCGTATGATTTTTGAAGACCCTGAGGGTTCCCTTGACCTCGACGTCGTTGTCGTCCAGCGTTTGGATCGGGGTGCCCCGGAGTTCAAAGTCCAGCACCGCGATCGGCCCGGTACGGTCCGCCGCGAATGTCGTCCCTGAGCAGGCTACGACGGCTACCAGCGCAGCGGTTACGAGGCGACTACTGATCCAGAAAGCAGCGACGCCATGCCATAAGGGAGGGCCAGTCAACCCGAGTGGAGAGCGGTTGCGGGAGAGAAAGAGTTGGTTCATGGCTATCTCCTTCTTGTTATGACAGTATGAACCGGTTCCCAGATTTACTTCGTGAAACCCCTTATGGTTCAGCTCTTGTGTCTCAGCGAATATCTATTACTGAACGGTGAGACACTGGGCCTGTTAAAAATTACGCCCAACCAGATTGACCATTCCCCATTGATTCCCTGACCCGCTACTCCTCGCCTGGTTCCCCATCTTCCTTCTCTGCCTCATCCTCTTGATCGATCAATTCCATTTGATCGATCAATTCCATCGCCCGCGCCAGAACTTGTTCGTCCTTCTCCTTGTAGGCGAGAGTCAATGGATCAAGCGCTCCTGGCTCCAAAGCCCGGCGCCGGATACCATCATCCTGCGAATCGAGTTCTGTGGCCATCCACATGAGCCCAACCGGGGTGTCCCCTGAATTCGCTGTCTGAGAAGATGGGACCGGTACCGCGTCGGGACTGTCCCACTCTCGGACTGTCTCCCTTCCAAGCGTGACGCCTGTCTCATTTCCCGAGGCAAGGTTCGGGGCGTTGTCAGACGAAGCCGGTCCGCAGCTGATCAGCCCTGCGAGGAACATCAGGCTCAGGAATATCGCCGGATATGATCGTGGTCGGCGCATGTCTCTCAGACCTTTCGATGATGTGGTTAACTGAACTATTGAATCAGCAAGATCAATACCACTTACCAAGAGGTGAACCGACTGTTGGTCAGCGCATAAAATGAGGACGCCTCAAGGGGTTAGCGGATAGTAGGTCTGTAGAAGACGGGAGCTTCGGAAATGGAACCATATCCAAAACGATCCATCGACTATCGGATCAGATAGGGTCCTTTTAGCCTGCGTGGTCCATCGTCACCGGTTGGCGTCTTGATGTTGTCGTCGCGTGCTTGCGGGGGAGCGAAATCTAAATCGGTGGCCCAATCTTAAATCCGATTCACGATACTGTGTTGCGGATCAATGGGATATGCGGGCTTGCGAGGCTGGAAATTGTTGCTATCGTTTATCTGCCGGCGTAGCATCCAATGCATTCATCGTGCTGAGGTCGAGTCAACGAGGTACAGATTGGAATCCACAGTGGACCAGCTTGAGTTTGTGACAGTCGAAGGGCTCCTGGCCTATGGGGAGATGCTGGCGCGTCGCACGGCTGGTGAAGGAATTGCGTTCCCACCCATCCCAACTTCCTCAGTCGATCGACCACAGCGAACCCGTGAGGCGATGGAGAAGATCAGGGTGTTTGTGCATGGTGCGCAAGCGGGCTTTCCTGGAGCAGAGGAGTATCGGACTGCCCGTCGCGCGCTGATCGAAG
>JAKDNQ010000201.1 GCA_030456405.1 Nitrospira sp. | reverse complement strand
GCGATCTCAGCAAGGGCCGGTTTCACTATGCCGACAAAATGAGCCGAGCCGGTTTAGGCAAGGCTGGCGCGGCACAGGACCATCTCCACGTCTGGATCGATCGGTGGAACGCCGAATCGCCGGCGACCGCTCCCAACACTACAACACTCCAAGCGGCGGATGGCGATATGGCTATCCAGTTTACCGTCTCGCCGGAGAAACCGCTTGTGGTGCATGGCGCCGACGGGATCAGCCACAAAGGCTCGGCCACAGGACAAGCCTCTCACTATTATTCCTTCACCAGACTGGCCACAACCGGCACCGTCACGATCGGGAACGAATCGTTCGACGTGACCGGCACGAGTTGGATGGACCATGAGTTCGGGTCTGCCGATCTTGATAAGGATCTGGTCGGATGGGACTGGTTCAGTCTGCAACTCGACGACCGGAGGGAACTCATGCTCTATCGACTCCGCCTGAAAGATGGATCAGCCCACCCAGCTTCAAGCGGCACGCTCATCGACCGCGACGGAACGGGGCGCCATCTTTTGCTCGAGGACTTTGCGCTGGAGCCAACCAGTTATTGGACCAGCCCTGCAAGCAAGGCGCGCTATCCACAACGTTGGCGCCTCACCATTCCCTCACAACAACTCTCATTGGAAATCGTACCCCGCATGGCAGATCAGGAACTTTCCCCCAAACGCAGCACACAAGTGGCCTATTGGGAAGGCGCCGTCGAGACGACCGGCACAGCGCAAGGAAAGCCCATTCACGGACAGGGTTACATGGAACTGGTCGGCTATGCTGAACGGATCATGCAAAAACTCTAACTGGTTTGTCTGGTCTATTTGGTTCATCTGGTCTGTCTAGTTCATCGAATTAGTCTGGTTCAACCAAATAAACAAGACAAACCTAATAAACGGACAAACCGAACAGACCAGATACCAAACAAATGAGCAAAGATGAAAGTCAAAGACGTGCGCAATGATGTGGTCTCCGACCACCAGTATGCCTGGCGAACGGGATTCCCATGCGAAACGCCGAGGTGGTTCGACACTTATTACAGTCCAGGTAGTGGGACACAGCTTTGGCTGGACGACGGCTCACAAAGCAACTATTAGTTTGCGACCGCCGCTTATGGCAAACCCCTCGCGCTCATAAAATGCCAAGGTTCTGTCGAACTGCGGAAGCGGTGGTGTTGTTACCTCCAGTCGCTTCCAGCCTCGTGATTCGCCGAATGACTTCGCGTGGGATACGAGATGATGCCCCAATCCATTTACGCGGTACTCGGGCCGAACGTAAAGCTCGGGGATGGTGGCGAATGCACCCTCCGCGTAAAGGGCATAGCATTCATAGAGGGCGATAAACCCTACCGGGTTCGCATTCTCGCTACGAGCGACAAACACAAAGTATTTCTCGCGGTCAAGGAAGTCTTTGAGTCTGGATGTTGTTTCGGCAAGATCGAAGTTGAACGCCTGAACACCAATGACGTTCATGATTTCGGCCAGCAACTCGCCAACCATTACAGCGACCTCCTGCGCGTCGCTCACGACTGCTCTTTGGATCGCGAACTCTGCGTTCATTTCAAGTGGTCCAACGTGAATTGGGTATCAGTAACCGGGATGTACCATTTTGGCCTCATGCGCCCAAAATCTGTTCTGAGATGAGTGCGCAGACTCTTCTTTGAGTCCAGCACATACGATTGTCCGTTTTCTCGAACGAACAGGGCCCAATGCCAATAAGGACGCCCCTTTTCAAGATGCCACTTCATCGACAACAACGCGAGATCAGGGAGCGCCGCCCAAGAGAGAAAAGGCACTTCATGTGAGTGAGTTCTCACGCCAAGATGCCTCAGCAATGTCCGCACATGCGAAGTATCCGACCATAATGACTCGTCATGCGCGAAGATGTCTAAGGAATTCGCGATCGACTTCATCTCCGGATATGAGAGACCGACGATCGCGGCGGCACTCGCGATACCACAACCTGTACGCTCTAACTGAACTACCGGCTTCTTCATCTTGGCCTCAAACGATGGCGCCGATAACCCGAGCCGCGGCGTGCGTCTTTTCCGCGAGGAGAGAACCGCTGCAGGCGCGAGCGCCGAGAGCGCCGGCGGGTTCATCGGCTTGTTCGGCAGCGCGCCTGTGGTAGACCTTCCTCGTTATGCTTTCCGCACCGGAGCGCAGAGTTCCACATCGTGACCGTCGGGGTCCGAAAAATAAACAGACTTTGCCGGTATCCACTCGTGGTACACCGGTCCCATGACAACGACACCTCGCTGCTGAAGAACTATTGCCGCTGCTTCGATATCGACTTCCTCAACGGTGAAAGCGAAATGTTCCTTCGGCCAGGGTCCCCTGTCTTCCTGGAGCACCACCACGCCGGCTTGGCCACCCGCCCGTAAGAACAGCCACCTGCGCCGCTCGTCTCTGAGGCCAACTTCAAGGCCCAGAGTTTCCCGGTAGAAGACCTCGGACTTCTCGAGATCCTTCACACGGATGGCTATTTCGTAAAGACCGCGAATCGGCAACATGTCATCCTACTTTTGTTCCAGAGTAAGGTGTCCGGTCAAGCTGCGTTGAGATTGAGGCCGCCTAACGCCACGCCTCAGCTGCTGCCGGAAACCGCAGCGTAGTGGAGGCTGTAGGCAGTCAGCTGCAGGCGTGGCGTTAGACCGCTTTTCGGAGACTGACACAGTACCCGACCTGCCACAGCGATATGAGAGTGCACGCCAAGAAAATGCCGTCAGCGATGAAATTCACTGCGTCTGAAAGTCCCGAAAGTGCCAACAGGTAAATCATCACGTAGATAACTCCACCGCCAGCAACGAACGCCAGGATACTGCCTAACCAATGTCGCCGTAACAATAGCCCGGCGGTAAGCAGGTAAAGTGGAATGAAAAACATGTCAGGGTAGATCAGAGAGAAATATGCTTCCTCCGGAAAGTTTTCTGGCTTTTGCCAAGTTCCAGCGAAAATCGAAGCAACCGCGTACGCCTGAAACAAGCCCCAGATCATGAACCAGACAATAGCGAACCACGGTCTATTCATTGCTCTCCCGTCGTTGGATGAATCTCATAATAGAGCCTCAGATCGAAGGATGGCGGTCTAACGTTTGAACTCACCCGCGTGTGCCGGCTTGCCGTTGCACCTCGGGTGGAGCGAATGGTTAGGTGGCATAGGCTGGACCCAATGTGCCTGCCAGAACCACGGTTTTCATGATGACGGCTTCTCGCTCAGAAGAAAGCGCCTTCACTTCTGTGTCCATGCGATAGGCCTCACACATCGCCTGGCTTGGAAAACAGACTAACAGTTTATTGACAAACGAGATGACGACACCGGAAACGACACCACGTCTGAGATCACTGACGGAAGCCGAATGGCCTGCAGGCTGTTCAGAAAGGCCGTCCAGCAAGGCCGCAGCGAGCGAAGAGGTGACGCGTACTCTGTGCCGTACGTTGAGCCTCTGAGCGACGCGAGAACGCAGCTGGCGGACTTTGTCAACAGCCTGCTAAGTGCACTTCGAACGGTTGGTCTGATGCTGTCCCTCGCTCAGATATGCGAACCGCACGCTCAACAACGCCGCCGTATCGTTTCATGATGCGGGACGTTTTCCGCTCGTACGCCTCAAAGCCGGCTACTCGCCCTTCACGAATCCACAGACTCACCACGAGAAGAGTTGGACTGGTCACGACGACCAAACGTCTTTGCCGACCTAGAAAATGTTATAGGAACTGTTGATGGCATCACAATGATCCTTACTTACGGCCATATAACCCGGTGAAGGTCGCCTTCCCAATCGCGTTCTGATTCAGATAATATCCCACCATCGCCCCGGATGCCTCCGGCCTCAACGGTAACTGATCCACTTTTAATGCGAAGACGGTAAAAATGTAGCGGTGCGGCTTGTCTCCTGGCGGAGGACAGGGCCCGCCGAATCCAGGCTGTCCGAAATCCGTCATGCTCTGGATCACCCCCTGCGGCGCACCGGCGCCGTCTGATTTCCCTGCACCGGCAGGCAACGAATTAACGTTTGGCGGAATGTTGAAAATCAGCCAATGCCACCACCCGCTGCCGGTCGGAGCATCGGGATCGTAGACCGTGACGGCGAAACTCCTGGTGTCTTTCGGCGCGTTCGTCCACCGCAGCTCAGGCGAGACGTTGCCACCGGTACAACCGAATCCGTTGAAGATGTGCTCGTTGCCGATCGTCGATTGGTTCTTGATCGTCGGACTGGTGAGCTGAAAATCGGCGGCACTGCTTACGCCAGGAAGTACGGCGAGCGTCAGAAGAACCAACCTCCATGCTTGTCGCATAATCTGTCCCCTCCTTCTATCATTCAATTCGCCGACCTCGACGTGAAAGACGTTCCAGGAACTGTTGATGTTGTCAAGACTGCTGTCTCCTATACGACATACAGGAAAGAGCTCCCGCCCGCAATGCCCACAGGATCGATCGATCCTGTGGGCACTTGCGCATCACGGTATTGGCTGTAACGGCTGCGGCTCCGCATAGAGGAAATCATCCATCATGACGATATCATGCGTCTCATCATCGTTCGGCCCCGGCGCAGTATCGCCGCTCGTGATACGCACTTTCGCAATGCGGGCGTCAGTAAAGACGATGCCGAGGAAGGATACGCTCTTATCCCCTGGTGAAGCCGGCGCCGCGCTCTTGAACAGAAGCGCTCCATCGGCGCCGAAGTACTCAATGAAGGTGCTGGCGCTGCGATTGCCATTGATGTGGTTCGGCCCGCTCCCATTCGGTTGATCGACGTCGGTAAAGACCGCGCCGAACCCTTTGGTCGTGGCCGG
>JAKDNQ010000200.1 GCA_030456405.1 Nitrospira sp. | reverse complement strand
AGGCCAATGAACTCATGGCCCATTGTTATGCGCATCTCTATCGGATTCCCTGCACCGGCCTGCGGTTCTTCACAGTCTATGGACCTTGGGGGAGACCCGACATGGCCCTCTTCATCTTTACGAAGGCGATTCTGGAGGGGAAACCGATCGAGGTCTACAATCACGGAAAGATGCGGCGGGACTTTACCTATGTCGATGACATCGTCGAAGGAGTGATCCGAGCTCTCGACCATCCGGCCACACCGAACCAATCATGGTCCGGCGATAAGCCCGATCCGGGGACCAGTTCAGCGCCGGCTCGGCTCTACAATATCGGCAATCATCAGCCGGTCGAATTACTCCGTTTTATCGAAGTGCTGGAGCAGGCGTTAGGAAAGAAAGCGGTGAAAAAGCTGCTGCCGATTCAACCGGGCGATGTGCCGGCGACCTATGCGGATGTCGAAGACCTGACTCGAGACGTCGGGTTTGCCCCGGCCACGCCGATCGAAGAAGGGATTGCGCGTTTCGTGCAGTGGTATCGGGAGTTCTATAAAAAATAAAGGGTGCCAGCCTTTCAGATAGCCTGGCACCCCATCGTTTCTCGCCATGGCTGGCTTGTTACGGGCAGCCGATCGGCACAAATCCCCGCCCGAAGATCCCTGCCAGTGCTTTATACCGTGCATTATTCTCAAAGGAATAGCTCGCCCCTCGCTGATTTCTTCCCGAGGGATCTCCACCATACGAAGGATCTGATCCGTAAAAGAAGCCCCCACGAGTTTTCTCGTTCAGATTCAGCCATTCGCCATACATGGAACAGGTTTGCGCCAACACGGACCCAGACGAGGCGATGCTCGCATGCCAATCTTTAGCCCAATCGGGGATGGTCTGCCCTCCATCTGTCATACCGGTCTGAGTGCGGTCGGGGTGCGGAGGGATATCGTAGTGAGGAGCCGTGGCCACGGTGGGGCGATAGGTCGGCATGTCGTCCAGCGAGGGTACAACTGACAGCTCTTTCAGCGTCATCAGCTTACAATCCGGTAGGTCCTTGTTGGTATAGAGAAAACTCCCATCGGCTTGCGGGCATTCCCGCATCAGGAATGGGTCGAAGGCGATCGGGGTATCGGCTAGTACCGGCGTTGAGAAGAGGACGAGGGACGTTGCGGCAATCACGAACAGATGGGCGGGTTGCATAGAGCACCTCCCCGAGATGGTGAAAATAGATAGAGCTTGTATCATCCTTCAACTTTCCTTATTAGTCCGAACAATATGCTAACAAACTATTCTGCCAGGGCCAAAGCTGTCTATGCATCTTTCGAGGGGGGTCTCCTCGTAACGGTGCTGTTGGTAAACTTCGATTCCGGGACCGGAGCGGTCCTGTTGGTGGAGGTCCCTCTCCGTTCGGCGATTATGGGTATTGCTCTGGCTCAGATCAGAGGATTCAGTTTCTTGTTGGCGCAGCAAGGGCAGGGGAGCGGTTTCTTGCGGGGCGATCCATATCAGGTCTTTCTCGCGGTCTCGGTGCTTTCCATGATCGTGACCCCGTTTCTCATGCAGTGATCGCCCGACGTGGCCCGCCGTGCAGAAGCGTGGCAACGGCTTCGTCATTGGTTGCCGAGTCGCACCACCGGCCACTTCGTGCAGACCGAAGGGAAACAGATTCGGGTGAAGGGCCACGTCATTATCGTGGGGTATGGGTTGAACGGGAGAAACCTTGCCCGCGTCCTCGGCGAGAATCCCGTGGCATTGGACCTCGACGGCGATATCGTCGGTCGAGAAGCGAAACACGGAGTGCCCGTCTATGTATGACGAAGGCACGAATTGCTTCATCGCAAGCGAATTACCGGAGCTTGCGCACCATCTTCGTGGTGGGACCTTGGCCGATGCGGCAGTCGAAACCTTCCGCATCGATGACGATTCGCCTGCTCAGGGGAAGACGTTGGCTGAAATTGCTCTCCGTCCACACACTGGCGCTTCGGTTATTGTCTGGACGCATGCTATGGTGACACAAGCCAATCCGTCGGAGAACACTCGGTTGTTGGTCGGCGATATCGTGGTATTAGTCGGCTCGCGCGTGCAGATTCTGCAGGCGATGGAGCTGTTAGTGCAGATGGGTGAGAAATGAGCCGCTGACGCTTGGAGGTCGTCATGAGTTGATAGGCCTCCTCCAGCGTTGCCACTTCAATGATTCTGATGTTCCATCGTGAGGCCAGCTGGGAGAGATCCCTGTCATCTGTGTCGAGTTGCCCGCGAGGCACTAGTATGGTCTTAAACTGTGCACGAACTGCCGCTTCGACTTTGACAGGAAGCGCGCCCACCGACTCGATCTGACCGTTCGGCATGATCGTCCCGGTCAGGGCGACATCTGATCTGACGTCGTCGCCTCGCCAGGCTGCCACGATACCGACGGCGATGGCACTGCTGGCGCTCATTCCCGCGGTTGAGGCATGGTATGACCGGTTCTTGATCGTGATCACCCAGTCTCGTCCATCCTCTCCTACCGCCCTCGTGGCGGCAGCGACGGCATTCTTGACGCCTTCTTTCCAATCCTCACTGACGATGGATCCGCCACCCAGGTTCATTTCATTGAACTTGAATATTCCCCGTAGCTTGCTGCGGGGAGCTTCATTTGGACGGTTGGTCCCATTTGTCGAGAGTCTGTATTGATCTGGAGAACGACATAGTGAACAGTCCCGATCTGTCCGCCTGCGAGGACACCCAGTGCCGGCACTATTGCAAAATGGCGGCTGTCTGCTGCCTGGAGAGGGATGGTTTGCAGGCAAAGAATGATCACTGAGATGAAGCAAACAAGGCGAGGGAGGCTTCGAATCGCGCTTTTGTTCGCCATGAAGCTATTCTCCGGCCTCGCGCCATTTACCTGCACGTTCGCGATGGCATTACACATGCTCATAGATCCTGCGGGCCACGTAGGTTCAACTCTTCCAGCGAAGGGTGACCCGTTCTTTAAGCGGATGGTCGAGGGGTTGTCCGGTTTGCACCGATGCGAGGTGGGCCGCCTTGAGTTTGTAATACCACTTGGCCGGCTGGTCGGCATCCCCCAGCAGCATGGCAGGCGGCTTGTATCGGAGACCGATGGCCTGGCGGTCGATCGCCAGTTTGTCCTGAGTGAGGAATCTCTTGGCAAAAAACCGGAACAAGAGCTTCGTGAATGGCGCCCAGCGGAAGCAATTCCATGCGGCGAAAAAGTCAAAACGACACTCCTGGTCGGTGATGGGCGTTACCGCTTGGCTCATCGATACCCAGAGACTGCCGCATTGGATCAGTTCAAAACGCCGATTGGGGAGGACGAAATCGATGGTCGTTGTCAATGAGCCACCGGAAAACAGACTCAATAACTTATACGGAGTGCTGTTTTGCGACGGAGGATGCGTGACCATTCGAAATCCGTTCGGGATTGGCTCATACGTTTTGGCTTTCTCGTGGCCGCTTTCGGGAGTCCGCCACAGGCGGCTCTGATGGACGAATGGCCCGTGGGCTGGATCGATCAACCCGACGATGCCGTCGTCGATGGTGCAATCCAGCAGCGTTGAGATGTGAATCATCCGATAGGGGGATGAAGGGAGCGGAAGAGGCGGCACATCCGGAATGGCTTGATTGGGTCGTTGAGGATCGGGAACAAACACCCACACATAGCCGTCTCGTTCGCGGCACACGTAGGTGGTGATGCCGATTTTGTCGACTTGAATGGGGGAATCTTTGACCAGCGCAGGAATTCCCCGGCAACGCCCTTCCTGATCGAACCGCCAACCGTGGTAGGCACATTGAACACAGTCGCCTTCCATTTTGCCGAAAGACAGCGGCATCCCGCGATGGGGACAAATGTCGCGCATGGCCGCGACCGCACCCCGTGATGTTTTGCAGACGAGGATCGGGAGGCCCAACAGGACAGTTCCTTTCAGACTGTCAGGAGGAAGTTCGCTGCTCAGGCAAGCGGGATACCAGAAGCCAAACAGCGGTGCGGTCTTAGATGGCTTGATCTCGGTGATGAGGTCGCTATTCATGGAAAGAGGAGGGAAGTGCGTGAGGGGACCAGCCTGGGTTGCGGCAGCTTGATTGTGAATATAACGAGTGGGTGATAGAACGTCAAGCCAACTGGGGTTGAGAACGTTCTCTGCGTATGCATGGAAAGGCCAGACATTCTTCCCTGCTCGCATCGCAGAATCGCATCTTTTGCATCCTCTTCCGCCGCCATCATAGCAGGGTGGCCTGCTCGGTCTCCAACTGCGCGCGTCCAACGAGGGCCTTCACCCGCACATCACGTCTGCTCAGGGAGTCGCCAGGCTGTCCTTCACTGCGCGCATCGGACGAGCACCGTTTCATCGTGCGCGTTCTGCGAGCAAGAAGGACGGTCTGGCGGCTCCCTGAGTTTCTCCCTTCCTTGACAAGAAAAAGAAGCAGAGACTATATTAAAAATCAAATAGAAAATGCCGCACTCAGGCGGACTTGGCAGGAAAGAGGGCGTTATGACAACTGCGCAGATGGACCCAGCAGTCACATTGGACAATCTACGGGCCTCCAAGCCTGACAAGGTGACGATCGTGCTGTTGAGCGGCGACATGGATCGCGCGATGGCTGCGTTCATCATTGCCACTGGGGCCGCTGCCATGGGAATGCAAGTCACCGTCTTTTTCACCTTTTGGGGTCTCAATGCCATTCGCCGGAAAGGCGCAACCAGCTCTGCCAAGGACTGGCTTCGTCAGATGTTCGGCCTGCTGAATAAAGGGGGGGCAGATAGCCTTCCCCTCTCGCGGTTTCATATGTGGGGCTTGGGCACAAAGATGATGCAAAAGGTCATGAAGCAGAACCGGATGCC
>JAKDNQ010000199.1 GCA_030456405.1 Nitrospira sp. | reverse complement strand
GACGTGGTGTTGGTTCCCGCCAAGTCTCAGATCTTGCCGAGTGACGTCGATATGCGCACGAGACTGACTCGCCACATCAAGATCAACATTCCTATCATCAGCTCGGCGATGGATACCGTCACCGAGTCCCGTTTAGCCATTGCCATTGCTCGCGAAGGCGGGCTTGGGATTATTCACCGCGTGTTGTCGCCGGTGGATCAAGCGACAGAAGTGGATCGAGTGAAGAAATCGGAAAGCGGCATGATTCTCGACCCGATCACGATCTCGCCCGATCAAACGATTCGCGATGCCCATGCCTTGATGGCGAAATACAGAATCTCCGGGATTCCCGTGACCAAAGACAAGAAGTTGGTCGGGATTCTCACGAATCGCGATTTGCGGTTCGAAACCAGGATGGACTTGAAGGTCTCGCAGATCATGAAGCGAGACAAGTTGATCACGGCGCCCGAAGGCACGAGTCTGGAAAAGGCTCGCGAGGTGTTGCACGAGCATCGGATCGAGAAGCTGCCGGTCGTCAACAAGCATTTCGAGCTCAAGGGACTGATTACCATCAAGGATATCGAAAAACGCATCATGTATCCCAACGCCTGCAAGGATGGACATGGCCGGCTGTGCGTGGGCGCCGCTGTCGGTGTAGGGCCGGAGACGGAAGATCGCGTGGCGCGGCTCAAGAAGGCCGGGGTGGATCTTGTGGTGGTCGATACGGCTCACGGACATTCTCAAGCGGTGCTGGATACGGTCAAGATGATCAAGAAGCGTTACCCGGAACTCGAACTGATCGCCGGGAACATCGGCACATCCGAAGCGGCGAAGGATCTCCTCAAAGCCGGTGTCGATGCTGTGAAGGTGGGGGTGGGGCCTGGCTCCATTTGTACGACTCGGATCGTGTCAGGCGCCGGGTTGCCGCAGCTGACCGCGATTGCCGATTGCGCAAAAATCCTCGCAGGCAGCGGGGTCCCAATTATCGCAGACGGCGGGATCAAGTATTCAGGCGATATCACGAAGGCCTTGGCAGCAGGCGCCTCATCAGTCATGCTGGGCGGACTCTTGGCAGGCACAGAAGAATCGCCGGGAGAAACCGAGCTGTACCAAGCCAGGACCTATAAGGTGTACCGCGGCATGGGATCGATTGGCGCGATGGAACGCGGTGGTGGAGATCGGTACGGGCAAGGTGGGCGTCCGGTGCAGAAGCTGGTTCCGGAGGGCATCGAAGGTCGCGTGCCCTATAAGGGGAAACTCTCGGCCGTCATCTATCAATTGATCGGCGGTGTGAAGTCCGGTATGGGCTACTGCGGATGTAAGACGATCTCGGATTTACAGCAGAAGGCTACGTTCATCCGGCAAACGGTCGCCGGCCTCCGTGAAAGCCACGTGCACGATGTGATCATCACAAAAGAAGCGCCGAACTACCGGATGGACTGGGAGTAGGTGCAGTAAGGGGTCAGGGGTAAGGAGTGAGGGGTTCCGAAACCTGACCCAGGCTTCGTTTCAACCTCTACCCCTTACGCCTCACCCCTAACCGCATCAAGATGGAACTCTGGCACAATAGAATCCTGGTCCTCGACTTTGGATCGCAATACACCCAACTGATTGCGCGCCGCATTCGCGAAGCTCACGTCTATTCACAAATTCTGCCTTGCACCGTTCCCTTAGCGACGATTCTCGCGTATCGCCCCCAAGGCATCGTGCTGTCGGGCGGCCCTTCCAGCGTCTATGAGAAAAAGGCTCCAACGGTTCCCAAGGAACTCTTCGACCAAGGCATTCCCATTCTCGGCATTTGCTACGGCATGCAGCTCGTCACGCATCTCTCGGGTGGGGAGGTGGCCAAGTCCAAGCATCGGGAGTATGGCCGGGCTGATCTCATAATCGACGACCGCAGCAATCTCTTCAAGGATATCGGCAACGGTGGATCGACCGTCGTCTGGATGTCGCACGGAGACCGCATCGAGCGGATGCCGCCGGGTTTCCGATCCATTGCACACACCGCCAATTCGCCGATTGCCGCGATGAAGCGCGACGATCGCAAGCGCCGGATCTATTGCCTCCAGTTTCATCCGGAAGTCGTTCATACCGCAGAAGGGACGACGTTACTTCGCAATTTCGTCTACGACATTTGTGGCTGCAAGCCGACTTGGACGATGCAGTCGTATGTAGATACAGCGGTGCGGCAGATCCGCGAGCAAGTCGGCAGGGAGCGAGTGATCTGCGCCTTGAGCGGCGGGGTAGACTCGTCGGTGGCGGCGGCCCTCACCCATCGGGCCATCGGCGACCAGTTGACCTGTATCTTCGTCGACAACGGGCTGCTTCGCAGCGGAGAGAAAGAACAAGTCAAACAGACATTTGCCCAACAACTTCATTTGAATCTGCGGCTCATCGACGCGTCCGATTCGTTCCTTACCAAGCTGAAAGGCGTGATTGACCCCGAGCGTAAAAGGAAAATTATCGGGAAGCAGTTCATCGAACAATTCGAGGCTGAAGCCAAGAAAAAATCGGGGAGCGCGAAATTTCTAGTCCAAGGCACGCTGTACCCCGATGTAATTGAAAGCGTGAGCTTCAAGGGTCCGTCGGCTACGATCAAGACGCATCACAATGTGGGTGGTCTGCCGGCTCGCATGAGGCTCAAGTTGATCGAACCCCTGCGCGAATTGTTCAAAGATGAAGTGCGGGTATTGGGTCAGGAATTAGGTTTGCCGGATGAGATTGTCTGGCGACAACCCTTCCCTGGTCCTGGCCTTGCCATCCGAGTGTTGGGAGCGGTTACCAAGGAACGGCTAACCATCCTGCGAGCGGCCGAATCCATTCTCGACCAGGAGATTCGCGCCGCCGGTTTGTATCGAGAGATTTGGCAATCGCTTGCCGTGCTGTTGCCGATCAGGACCGTGGGCGTCATGGGCGATCAGCGGACGTATGAACATGTCATCGCGCTCCGCGCCGTCACGAGTTTGGATGGCATGACGGCTGACTGGGCCAAGATTCCGAATGACGTCCTGGGCAGGATGTCGAACCGGATCATCAACGAAGTGAAGGGCGTCAATCGGGTGGTCTACGACATCAGCTCGAAGCCACCGGCCACGATTGAATGGGAATAAAATACTGGTGAAGCGTCGTTCGTGAAGCGTGAAGCGCAGGAGATAATTTCTTGCGAGCGACGAACGACGAGATACGCTTCACGGAAGGTATCGATGGAAGTTAGACTTCAAAAAGTTATTGCCGGAACGGGATTGGCTTCGCGGCGAAAGGCCGAGGAGTGGATCGCGGCTGGGCGTGTGACGGTCAATGGCAAGGTTGTGACGGAACTCGGCACCAAGGTCGATCCGGATCGCGCTCACATCAAGGTGGACGGTAAGCACATCAGTTCCACCCAGCCCTACGTCTATCTCCTGCTGAACAAGCCGAAGAATGTGATGTCGACGTTGGACGATCCGGGAGGCAGGCCGACGGTGAAGGACTATCTCCGTGGAATATCGGTGCGGGTGTTTCCTGTCGGGCGATTAGATTTCGACAGCGAAGGGTTGATGCTCCTGACCAATCATGGAGACCTGGCTCAGACCCTGCTCCATCCCCGTTACCATGTGCCGAAGACCTATCTCATCAAGGTCAAGCAGGTATTGACGGATGACCATATCCGGAAGTTAGAGCAGGGTGTGCAACTGGAA
This sequence comes from Nitrospira sp., assembly GCA_030456405.1. The sequence goes on along the minus strand of JAKDNQ010000199.1, from coordinate 1,156 downwards.
GACGGCATGACTGGTCCGGCTATCGTAAAGAAGGTGAAGAAAGCCAAGCTGAACTCTTGGCTCGAGATAACGATCCGCGAAGGGCGTCAGCACCAAGTGAAACGGATGATGGAGGCGGTCGGTCACCCGGTCTTGAAGCTGACGCGGATTAAGATGGGTCCGCTCTCGTTGGGCGACCTGGGGCCCGGCGAGGTCAGGTACCTGACCGACCGTGAAGCGAATGCGTTGCGCGAGCTTGCAGAACAGAAGCTGGCTATGGCAGAGGACACAAAGCAGCAGGCTCTTAAGCCAAAGAGGCCGATCAGTCGGATCGGATGGGCCCGTTCCAAGAAAGCGAAGGTGGTATGAAGGTAAGAACTCATCGGTGCGGAGAACTCACGAAAGCCGCGGTCGGGCAGACCGTCGTGTTGAACGGCTGGGTCCAGAAGCGGCGCGACCACGGCATGGTCATGTTCATCGATCTGCGGGATCGAACCGGAATCACGCAAGTGGTGTGTAACGCCGAGCGCAATGCAGCGGTACACCAAGCTTCGCACACGTTGCGGAGCGAATGTGTCGTGTCGGTGACGGGCCAAGTGATGGCCCGTCCCGAAGAGTCGAAGAACCCCAATCTGCCCACGGGCGAGATCGAAGTGTTTGTAGACGCCGTGGAGATTCTGAACGAATCGAAGACGCCGCCGTTCGTGATCGAAGACGATGCCGAAGTCACGGAGTCGATCCGACTCAAGTACCGCTATCTGGACCTTCGGCGTCCAAAAATGCAGCGGCTCCTGAGCCTCCGGCACGACATGATGCAGGCCGTCCGTGGATTTCTGAACGCAGAACGGTTCCTTGAAGTGGAAACGCCGATTTTGACCAAGAGCACGCCGGAAGGCGCGCGGGACTATTTGGTGCCGAGCCGAGTGAACCCCGGTCAATTCTTTGCGCTGCCTCAGTCGCCGCAGCTCTTCAAGCAGGTGCTGATGGTCAGTGGAGTCGATCGTTACTATCAGATTGCGCGCTGCTTCCGCGACGAAGATCTGCGCAACGACCGGCAGCCGGAATTTACACAGATCGATGCGGAGCTGTCCTTTGTGGATCGCGAGCAGGTCATGAGTGTGATGGAGCAGATGATCGTCACGGTGTTCCGTGAGGCAGGCGGCGTCCAGTTGCCGAC
>JAKDNQ010000198.1 GCA_030456405.1 Nitrospira sp. | reverse complement strand
CCGGAACTCCAGCCCGCGCACCTTGAGACCTTGGCGCATACCCATCCAGAGCGGCCTATGCTCCAGTTCTTTTCGCAGCGCCTTGAAGACTTCCTCCCGCGCATCCGTGCCGTACTCGTCTTGCAATTTCTTGAGTGTGTCGGCTTGGGTGGATTTGAGAAATGCCCAGAGATGATCTTCGGCGATGCAATGCTCGCGGTCCGTGATCTCGGTCTGTTCGAGCACACCATACTGGTGCTCGCGAACGAGGTAAGCTGCTATGTGCTGTTGAAACGTCAGTTCCGGCTGCTTCTTACGCGGCATGGGCGCTTACCTCCTTTCCGCGTCACTGCCGAACTGGTTGAATTTGATTCGCGGACCGTCGCGCCACAAGCCGGACAACGAAAACGGTCGCGGGATAGTTCCTCGAAGCGCAGTCCTATGTCCTTATCCAGGGATTCCCGACGGCATGTAAAAAGAAGTCCGCTTGCAGCCACGTTCTCCATCAACCCGCAAACCGGGCACTCCAACAATTCGCGATCATTGGCGAACAATCCCAATGCCCTCGCCTTCGCTTGCATGGCGGCGATCTCAGTCGCGAGCGCGCGAATCTTTGCGGTGCCTCGCTTCATGATTTCGCGAGCTTGCGTTTCACCCGGTAGTGAACGGACGACTCCGCGACGCGGCCGCCTCGCGCCTCATCTTCGGACTCAAGAACCACGCGCACCTTTGCGCTCAAGACCCTGGCCACGCGGCGCAACATGCTCAACGAATGGCCTTCGTAAGACGGCGATTCGAGGCGGCTGATCTGTTGCTGGGAAGTCTTGAGCTTGCGCGCAAGGTCTTTTTGCGAGAGACCGGCCTTTTCGCGAAGCGCCGCAATCTGCACCGCCACATCCCACGCCTCGCCCGCCCGCTTGAACCGTTCGGCGAAATCCGGGTCGCGGAGTTGCTCTTCGAGAAATACATCGAAGTTCGTCTTGCTCATCACTCATTCCTTTCTTGCCAGTCGCGCACCCGCGCCCGCGCGGTGTCGAGGTCGCGAGCCGGGATCGCCTGGCCTTTATTGCGGACGCCATGAACCGCGACGATGCGCCGGCCTTTCATAAAGAACCACAGCACGCGCGTGTTCAACTTGCCGACGTGGCGCAACTCAAACAGGCCGTCGTTCAGCGCTTTAGTCAACGGCTCGCGGTGATACTGGCGATAGCGCAGTTTCTCCAACCCCGCTGTCACCGCTGCAAAGTCGCCGGGATCGCTGGCCTTGAGTTCCAGCAGAAACTGTCGCACCGGGGATTGTCCGCTGGCACTCAGGTAAAACTCTACAGTGAACTCCATAAACATGCAACATCAAATTTGGTGTTGTATTGTCGGGTCTGCCTCCGTCCGCTTCATGGCCGCTAAATCCGCGTCAGAAATCCGCCGCTGGCCTGTAACGCACTCGTGAATCAGCGACTTGCGGTAGGCAGTGAGGGTGGCGATTTGGGATTCGATGCCCGTGACAACACATCTCAACTCGCCAAGTTTCGTGTCGAGATAGACTGTGATTTCGCGTTGTTCTTTGATTGGGGGACGCGGAATTAGCATCCGACAATACCTTGTCGAGTTCAGATTCGACTGTTGCACAGAGGGTATCGCTAATTTCCTGGCGAAGGAGAGAAAACCAGCGCTGTTGATAAGGTAATTCAAGAAGTATGGGTCAGCGCGGTGGTTTGTTCGCAACCTGACAAGGTATGAAGCGAAAGTGATCTCGTCCGTTCTGCGCCGACGGAAGATCGCGGCTTTACCAACTTGATCAGAACTATTCGTTCGGTTGTATAGCAAGTCGCCTTTCTCCAGTAGGAGATCGTCTGAAACTTTGCCCACGAAATCGAGGTCACGATAGTCGATTTCTCCGCGTTGGATATGTCCCATCTTCAAGACTGGGTATCGCCCTTCCGATTCGCTGCTCTCCGAGATACCATAGTCAACGCGGGAGACAATTCGCTTGATTCGACAAACTTCCCAATGCGCCGGAATCTCTGTGATCCAATCCTCGTTCACTGACCGCATTGGCGCGCTGTGATGAACTCCTTTGGTGACTGCGGATTCAATCAAGCTTTCCCTCACAGAATCGAGGGTTTCGAGTTGGCGACGTTTGGCGGCCACCGCCGCGTCAATCGCCGCGCAACTTGCATCCAGATATGCCGCAATGCGCTGTTGCTCCGGAAACGTTGGGACAGACAAACGAAGGAATTTGATCCGATCCACCGCCAGCCCTGGTTGCGCCGCTGCGTTGGAGTATTGATTGAGATTCATCGTCCGCAGCAATTCCCCAAACCAAATCGTATCGTGGTTGTGCAACAATGTTGCGACTACTGCGTGCTCCGTCGCCCAGAACCTGCCTCTCGCGTAGTTGATGTTGCCGCAAAGCGCGCCTTGCCTGCCGATCAAAACGTAGTGGCCATCGTGAGTGAAAGAGGTTGTAAATCCTCGGACGCCATTCCCGCCGAAGACGGGATAGTCGCCTGTCGGTGCGATCTCCTCCGCAGCAATCGCATCCCCGCTCCTCAGTTCGGCGATGTCTTTGATTCGTCTGACCGTCCAAGGAATGGGAACTCTGCCGAGCCACTCAAGGCCGGACTCTTTGAATGTTTGAGACGGCTGATTCATGCGTTCGCCAGCCCCTCCAACATCTTCTCCGCCTCCTTCTCCAGTCTCCAAAACTCCGCCAGCAACTGTTTGGCAGGCGTGGGAGGCTGGTAGCGATAGAAGTATTTGTTCGGAAGGATTTCGTAGCCGAGTTGTGGGCTATCCTCCCATCGGACAATCGGCTTGGCGATTTCCCGTACTAGGAACGCCTCGATATTCTCGCCGTGAGGGATATATTCGTCGTCCTGCACATAGTGCCGGTGTGTCCACTCGACGGAGAGGATTTCGGGGCCTGTACCGAGAGTGTCTTTGAATGTGTTCGCCGCGTTGTCTTTGGGGGTAAGGACAAGCTCGATGGTCTTTTCTCCATCCGCCGCCTTCACGCGTATACGGAAGATCAGTTCGCTCTCGTAGAACTCCTGCTCTTTTTTCAGGTTCGCGGCGGTGAACGATTTTTCGTAAGGTTCGGTGATCGTGGCAGGCTTGTCTTGCTCGTCAAATTGCCAGAAGACAACGCTGACCTTGTGGTAGGCGAAGTCCTCCCGCTGGAAGGTCTTCACCTGTTCGTCGGCATACCCCTTTTTCCAGCCGTCCCGGTAGCGCTGCTCGATCCAGGCTCGGTGCTCGTCGGTGATGCGGTTGCGTTTGTTGCCGAAAGATTTCGGCTCCTTCTCGTACTGCTGCCGGGCGTCAATGAGCATCACGCGCCCCCGGTGGCTCGTCGATTTCTCATTCCTCAACAGCCAGATGTAGGTGAAGATGCCGGTGTTGTAGAACAACTGGTCCGGCAGCATGACGATGGCGTCGAGCCAGTCGTTCTCCAGAATCCAGCGGCGGATTTCGCTTTCGCCCGAGCCACAGTCGCCATTGGAGAGGGGCGAGCCGTTGAAAATGATGGCGATGCGGCTGCCACCTTGCTCAGGCGGCTTCATCTTCACGAGCATGGTTTGGAGAAAAAGGAGCGCCCCGTCGTTCATCCGCGGCATCCCGGCCTGATAGCGCGTCTGTTCCAATTTACGCGCCTCAGCTTCGTACCCGTCCTTACCACCCCAGGTCACGCCGAAGGGCGGATTCGAAAGCATATAATCGAACCGGTATTTCGACTCAGGAAGCTGGTCACCTGGTTCTTTGCTGTGGGGATCGTGGGGAATGAGCGAGTTGCCAAGATGAACCTTGGCTTGTTGATCGTTCTTGATCAGTAAGTCGGCTTGGCATATGGCGTAGTTCGTCGGGGACATCTCTTCCCCGTGAATGGTGACGAACTTCTCAACCCGCGCTTTTTCTTCCGCTGTATTGGCACGGTCGAGCAGATGCTCTTTTGCCACTGAAAGCATGCCGCCGGTGCCGCACGCCGGGTCATAGATGGAAATGTGTTTGTCCGGTATGGGGATATCCAGCAGTTCCACCATCAGACGGATGACTTCGCGCGGGGTGAAATGCTCTCCCGCCTCTTCGCCGCTTTGTTCTGAGAAACGTCTGAGCAATTCCTCATAGATGTACCCCATCTCCAGCGGCGAGAGCTTGTCCGGGCCGAGTTCCAATTCCTTGTATTGGTTCAGGATCGGGGCAAGTCGGTTGTTTTTCACCACCGAACCAATGGTGGCTCGGTAGTTGAAGTGCTCGATGATGTCGTCAACGTTCTTGGAGAAGCCGTTGATGTATGCCCGGAAGTTTGCCTCAAGCAGCGCGTGATCTTCCTCATAGACCTTGCGGAGCGTCCAGTCGGTTTTGTTCGAGAATGGCGACTGTTTGGGATTGAGTTCGAGTTCCTTGACCAGCTTATCAAGTTGCTTCTCGGTGATCTTGGGACGATCAGCGAGAACCTTGGTCCGCTTCGCCTCACGCCACGCGATCAAGACGCACTCCAACCGGCGGATGACCATAATCGGCAGAATGACGTTCTGATACTCGTACGCCTTGAACTTCCCGCGCAGCCGCTCAGCGGATTTCCAGATATCACCGGCAAGGTTGTCCAGTTTCGGTTTGTTGAGCGAGAGAGCCACCTGACCTCCATTTTTGGTGGCCGCAGAATACCCCTTTCCCCAAGGGAAATCACCCCGCCTTTCAGGGGACGTGAGACGCGAAAGATGAAACGTGAAACGTTAGGCGCAAGGGGGAAGACGGTCTATCTGGTTTGTGGCTAGAGGACGAGAAGGGCGAGACGAGCGGGACTGGCGCGACGGAGGGGCGAGCTATGTCCAGATCAGAACG
>JAKDNQ010000605.1 GCA_030456405.1 Nitrospira sp. | reverse complement strand
GGCCAGGCTTGCGAGTTCGACTATTCCGGCACACAGGCCTGCAAAGCGCTGAAAGAAGAAGGCTACCGAGTCATCCTGATCAATAGCAACCCCGCGACGATCATGACCGATCCTGAGTTGGCGGATCGAACCTATGTGGAGCCGATCACAGTCGAGGTTGTGGAGAAAGTGATCGAGCGCGAACGCCCCGACGCATTGCTTCCGACTATGGGTGGGCAGACCGCGTTGAATACGACGATGGGATTGGTCAAGCGCGGGACGCTTGAAAAGTACAAGGTGGCATTGATCGGCGCGTCCGCTGAAGCGATTCATAAGGCTGAGGATCGCGAGGCGTTCAAGCATGCGATGCAGCGAATCGGGTTACGCGTGCCGGCCAGCGGCACGGCCCATACTCGTGATGAGGCCATCAAGATTCTTGAACAGGTCGGATTTCCGGCGATCATCAGGCCGTCGTTCACCATGGGCGGGACCGGTGGGAACATCGCGTACAACCGGGAAGAGTTCGAAAGGTTGATCGATTGGGCGTTGGTCATGAGTCCGGTCGGTCAAGTTCTGATTGAAGAATCCCTGATCGGGTGGAAAGAATACGAACTTGAGGTGATGCGGGACCTTAAAGACAATGTGGTCATCGTCTGCCCGATCGAAAACCTGGACCCGATGGGTGTGCACACGGGCGACAGCATCACGGTCGCGCCGGCCATGACCCTCTCGGACAAAGAGTACCAGCGTATGCGGAATGCCGCGGTTCGGATCATGCGAGAGATCGGTGTCGATACCGGCGGTTCGAACGTTCAGTTCGGCCTGGATCCGAAGAACGGCGACATGGTGGTCATCGAAATGAATCCGCGCGTGTCGAGGAGTTCTGCGCTCGCCTCGAAGGCGACAGGATTTCCTATCGCGAAGATTGCCGCCAAGCTTGCCGTGGGCTATACGCTGGATGAAATCACCAATGACATTACCGGCGTGACCAAAGCCTCATTCGAACCCACGATCGATTATGTGGTGGTGAAAATTCCGCGCTTTGCATTCCAAAAATTCCGAGGGGCCGATCCCACCCTTACGACACAGATGAAATCGGTCGGCGAGGTCATGGCGATCGGGCGCACATTTAAAGAATCCTTGCAGAAAGCGATTCGTTCGTTGGAGTTGAATATGAACGGGCTCTCGTCGCGGGAGGGATTGGATCGTGGCATCCCCGAAGGGTTCGATCGGCAACCAGCGCTGGAGCGGGTACGCCAACATCTGCGGACTCCGATTGCTGAGCGGCTCTGGCATATAGCAGACGGCATGCGTTTGGGCCTGTCCAATGACGATCTGTTCGTCCTGACAAAGATCGATCCCTGGTTCCTGGAGCAGATTCGAGAGCTGATGCAATTTGAAGCTCTGCTGGCCTGCCAAACGAGTAAGAAGCCGGCAGCGCTTGAGGAATCGCTTTTGTGGGAGGCCAAAGGACTTGGTTTTTCAGATGATCGTATTGCACAGCTTATTGGCCAAACTTCCGCCTCGGTCAGAAAGCAGCGAGCTAAGGCCAGTCAGAGCACAAGAGGGGTGACGTATAAACGGGTCGACACCTGCGC
>JAKDNQ010000051.1 GCA_030456405.1 Nitrospira sp. | reverse complement strand
TGGAGCCCGCATGGAAATCCTCTCCGAAGTCCTCAGGGCCGTTAAGCTCGACGGAGCCATGTTTTACAATGCTGAATTTTCAGCGCCCTGGTGCGCCCGCTCGATCGACGCACGCACCGTGACTTCGTATCTTTCGCCGAACTCCCAGCACGTGATTATCTTTCACCTGCTAACCGAGGGCCGCGGCTATGCTCATGTCGAAGGTGACGACCGGCCCGTCCCTCTGAACGCAGGGGACATCCTCATCGTTCCGCGCGGCGATTCTCACATCTTGGGAAACGGTCCGTCCGTCACGCCGGTGGACCGCGCACAAGTGCTGGAACAAGTTTTATCTCAAGGCCTCAAGGTTTCCCGAATGGGTGGAGGGGGGGGAACTCACCAAGTTCATCTGCGGCTACATGTCTTGCGATCCGCAGCTCAGCAGAGTTTTCCGTGGCGGGCTGCCGCCCATCATAAAAGTCAACATCCGCGACGACGCGTCGGGCCAATGGCTGGAAAACTCCATCCGCTATTCGGTGGACAATGCGGATGTGTCCAGGCCAGGTGGTGAGACCGTGATCGCCAAGTTGTCGGAAGTCTTATTTGTAGAAACCCTGCGACGCTACATCGCACTCCTGCCACGTGAACAGACCGGGTGGTTGGCCGGCGTCCGCGACCCGGAAGTCGGGAAAGCCTTGGCCCTGTTGCATCGCAGGCCGGCCCATCCCTGGACGATTGCCGCACTCGCAAACGAGGTCGGAATTTCTCGTTCCGTACTGGCCGAACGTTTCCGGCGGTACCTCTCGGAAACCCCCATCGCCTACCTCACACGCTGGCGGCTTCAGCTCGGCGCGCAAATGCTTACAACTACGAGCACTAGCGTGGCGCACATCGCGGGTGAGGTGGGTTATGACTCGGAGGCATCCTTTAACCGTGCCTTCAAACGGGAGTTCAGGCTCCCGCCGGCCCGATTCCGCAGCCAATCGAGATCTGCCCACAGCAGAGCCGTCCGCCACACATCAGCAAATAGACGCGGCGGGGCGAAACGATAAAACGAACCACCATGCTGGAACTCAGACCGACTTGCGAGCATTGCAACAAAGCCCTGCCACCCGACCCGCTTGAAGCGCGCATCTGCTCCCATGAATATACGTTTTGCGCCGACAGTGTCGAGAGAGTGCTGGGCAATGTCTGTCCAAACTGCGGAGGCGGCTTCGTGCCCAGACCCATCAGACCGTCGAAGAACTGGAAGGGCGACAACTTCCTCGGCAAGGACCCGGCAAGCACGACAGTAAAACACAGGGCGGTTGAAGTCGCGGCTCATGAGGTGTTCTCGGCCGCGCTTAGAACTATCCCGCCTGAGAAGCGGTAGCAGAAGTAGATAGTCGTGCCTAGCCCATGTTTTGAACTCCAATGAAAACCGCCTTCGTCATTTTTAATCGCATGACCGCGCTGGATTTCATCGGCACATACGACCCGCTCACGCGTCTGACGTCGATGCAGCTCATGCCTGATTTCGAATGGGACATCTGCGCTCTTACAATGGACGTTGTTGATGACAAGGGGCTCTGCATAGCACCGAGCGTCGTGGGCCAGCCACTTTCTGACTATGACCTCCTCGTTGTTCCAGGGGGAATTGGCTCGCGGACCCTCCAGCATAACAAGGCGTTTATTGACTGGCTTCGAACGTCAGAACCCGTGAAGCTCAAGGCGTCAGTCTGCACCGGAGCACTCCTGCTGGGCGCGGCGGGCTTCCTGAAAGACAAACGGGCCACCACACATCCAAATGCCTTTGAGGAATTGAGACCGCACTGTGCTCACGTGGTTGATGACCGTGTGGTGGACGAAGGGGGAATCATCACGGCTCGTGGCGTGACTTCTGCCATTGATCTTGGACTTTACTTGGTCGAACGATTCGCTGGTGCAGAGGCGCGGGCACGTATCGCCAACCAAATGGACTATCCTTACGTATGGCAGCACCCAGGCAAACAATATGAGGTGCGATGAACCCTTTAGCGGGGCGGGGCAGGCCGGGGATCTGGTTCATCGAATTGGTCTGGTTCAACCAAATAAACAAGACAAGCCAAATAAACGAGACAGACCAGACAGACAAATAGATGTGCCGATGAGCAAAGATGATGTCAAAGACCTGCGCGAGATGGTAGAGGCGATCTACCAAACTGAATCGCGCCAGGTTCTCGCCACGTTGATTCGCCTGCTGGGCGATTTTGAGACTGCCGAAGAGGCGCTGCACGAGGCCTTTGCCATTGCAGTCGAACAATGGGCGCGCGACGGCATACCGGCCAATCCGAAGGCCTGGCTCGTCTCAACCGGCCGCTTCAAGGCCATCGACGGCATACGACGGCGCGCTCGGCATGATGCGTCGCTGGAAGAACTGGCCAAGCAGCTCGAGACCAGTACCAGCGATCCCGATGAGCAGGACGACGAGCGCGTCGAGGACGATCGCCTGCGGCTGATCTTTACGTGCTGCCATCCCGCTCTGTCGCCTGAGGCGCAAGTGGCGATGACAATGCGCGAAGTCTGCGGCCTCACCACAGAAGAGATTGCGCGCGCGTTCTTGACAAAACCGGCCACGATCGCGCAGCGGATCGTGCGGGCGAAGACAAAGATCCGCGAGGCCCGTATCCCTTATGAAGTGCCGCAGGAGAAAGAGTTGCCGGATCGATTGGACGCCGTCCTTCGGGTCATCTACCTGGTGTTCAACGAAGGGTATTCGGCTTCTTCAGGAAGCTCGCTGACCAGGCATGATCTCTCAGGCGAGGCCATCCGCCTGGGAAGAGTATTGATCGAGCTGCTCCCAGAGGCTGAAGGGATGGGACTTTTAGCCCTGATGTTGTTGCAAGACTCACGACGTGCCGCGCGCACAACGCCAACCGGTGACTTGATTCTCTTGGAGGATCAGGATCGTGCTCTGTGGAACCGCAGTCAGATCGCGGAGGGAGTCTTGCTAGTACAGCGAGCACTGTCTACGGGCCAAGTCGGCCCCTACACCATCCAAGCCGCGATCGCGTCCGTACATGCGCAGGCTCCTACCTCTACCGCTACAGACTGGGCTCAAATCGTCCAGCTCTACGACATGCTGATGCAAACGAATCCTTCGTCCGTGGTTGAGCTGAATCGCGCAGTCGCAGTGGCGATGCGTGATGGTCCGGCAGCAGGACTCACCCTCATTGACGCCATCCTCACGCGTGGCGATCTAGGGAACTACCACTTGGCGCACGCGGCACGGGCGGATCTATGTCGGCGATTGGGACGAACGAAAGAAGCCCGCACGTCCTACCAACGAGCCTTGAACCTCACGCAGCAAGAACCGGAGCGGCGGTTTCTGAAAAAGCGGCTGGCGGAGTTGCCTGATTGAACTGATGCGGTTATTGCCCACCTGCCGGAGGGGCGAAGCCCCGGAGACAGGACCGTCCGCTGCAACCTGTTGTTAGGCCACACTCAGGACTCTGCGCAGGTTTCAACGGTCTCGCCGCTTGTGCCGTCTTCTTGATGGCGGAAAAGCGCCCCCGACGCACCCGCTCCGCTTCCCTTAGTCCACCATTCCAAGCCGCCACCTATGTAGCGAGAACCGCTACCTGAGATTGCGATCAGCATTTCATGGCTCTGGCCCTTGTATTGGATGATGGCTGCGTCAGTGGATGGATAGGTGGCGTTAACCGTTTCCCCGCTCTCACAACGATAGCTGTATGTGGTCGGCGCTGACGTTTGGACTGAGGCAGCAGTAGACGGCACAGGCTGGGTACTTGCCTGTTCTTGCGGTGCATTGGAACATGAGGAGATGAGTAAGACGGATGCAAATGCCGGCGCGATGGTTGATTTCATGTGCTTCTCCGAAATTTTGAGGTGTTGTCTAACGCCCGCGCTCAGGGGCGCGAGCGCAGCGAGCGTCCCTTGGAGCGTGTTGTTGGGCACGCGACTTCATTGCGCAGCCGCCAATTCGTGAATCATGACTGCTTTACTAATTCCCTTGAACTGCATTTCACCTTTCGGTGTGCAGGGAATCTGGTCGCTTACGAGAAGCCAGGTAGCGTGACTGAGAAGCACTTTCCCCGGTTCGCATTGCGCTTGAATGCGCGCGGCGAGGTTGACGTGCTTGCCGAGCACGGCGTACTTCATACGTTCGCGACTACCGAAATTGCCGACGGTGACGACACCGGTATTGATTCCCATGCGGACTCTGAGGGTTTCCGTGATGCCTGCGTTCCGCCACTTGGCATTCAGCGTCGGCATGGCCTGTTGCATGTCCGCCGCCATGCGGGCCGCTCGCAGAGCATGATCTTTGTCGTCAGTTGAATGGGGTGCGCCAAAGAAGATCAGTATGGCGTCGCCGGAGAGTTCGTCCAGCGTACCGCCATGCTTTCTGGCGATAGTGGTCATTTCGGAGAAGTATTCGTTGAGCACACGTGACAGGTCTTCTGGTTCGAGCTCCTCCGAGAGGTCGGTGAAACCAACCAGATCGGAAAAGAAAATTGTCAGCTTCCGGCGTTCGTGACTATTGGACTGGCCGGTCATTGCTGCGTCCGCGACCTGCGAAGGGACGTAACGTCGAATCAGCGCCTGTGCTTCTTTGAGGCGAGCTTCCTGCAGGCGGCGCGCCTTGATGCCAAGCACCAACAAACCCAGGGTGACAAGAAGAAAGCTCATTGTCGTATATGCGGACAAGCCAAAAGTTGCCCAGTTTCTCTGCGCGTCAACAGAGCGTTCCAGCAACATGGGTGCATAGGGCAGGCGGTCTGCAGATTCCAGGGTGGCGACCAGCAGCCATAGAAACGAACTGTAGATAAGGCTCGCCACGCCGACGCGCTCGTCAAAGTAGAACGTCTGGAACATGAGAAGTAAAGCCAGCATCCCCAGCATGATGCCCGTATTGGTCCCAAAAGCATGAACGAAGGCTACACATACGGTGTTGTACGTGAACACAAACAAGTAAGCACTCCAACGCGCGTCTGTTTTCGCTTTCGCCGGTAGGAAGCCAATGATCAGGCAGAGAACAACCACGCCCACCCATGTGGCCATGAGCAGATCGAACCAAACCATTCGCACGATGCTGCTGGCTACTGCGAGAGGGTGTAGAATTGCCCAAGCGACTAAATGCGCGGGTAGGTTGATGACGCACAGCAGCATCACCTTGCGGCTGGTCGGCCAATCGCTTACTTCGATGAAGCGCTCGACAAGAGTCATGGGCGGTCTGTCAATCGCGAGCCCAACTATTGAGCATACCGACGGCATCGTACGCAGATAGTGCGTACCAACTCCCGCACAATTCTTGTGTTGTCATAGGCTTATCAGCTCTATCCATCACGCAGGGGTGGCGTCTGAAACAGACCAGCATAGTACCGTTATGGCTGCGAAGGACTCAACCCTTGGACCAGTGCATCGGCGGGAGCCCCGGAAACTTTTGCCGCCTCGATTCAGACGTGAATGTCATGGTCGTTCTCACGTCGGTGTGGCCCAACAACACCTGAACCGTGCGAACACAATCTCCACGTTTCGTCAGCCGAGTCTCGTTGGTGAGCAGCATTCGCGTGCGCGTCACTACACGTCTACTCCATGGAATACCTCCGCGCTCACCACCAGACCATCCGGGCCAAAGGTGAGATGCTCGGAGACCCGCTTCCTTCGCCCACCGATCTCGGAGGTATAGACAATCGCTATCTCCTTCTGCGCTTGATCAAAAGCGGACGTACGTAATGCAAACGGATTGTGCAGACGACAGGGGAAAAAAAGCTGCCCGAGCCGCCGACGAACGGGCCTTGAGCCTTACGACAGCAGGCGTCGGAACGTCGATTTCTAGCCCGCATTATTCATGAACGGTTCTGCTGCAATCACGGATTCGCCGCTGCGACAAGCCTGGACGCGGCTGCGCTGCGCCCAGGCAGGCGGGCTCGCCGCTCGGTCGGTCAACATACTGTTTCAAGTATGCCTTCCTCCCTCGCGGCTCCGCGCGCCTGTCTCGCCTGGCGACTGCGCGATTTCGCCACAAACCGTCATGAATAATGCGGGCTAGAAGAGCAGCGAGCGGTTTGGCTGACTGAGTCGCGAGGGCCTTGCGCGAGGGAAATGCAGGTCGGGTCAGGGGATGTCTCCAGCGCAGACCGGAAAAGCAGGCATAGTCCCGATCGGTCGTGATCCATTCTGCGCCGGTCTCAATAGCAAGAGCAGCCAAATAGGCATCGGCGATGAGGTTTCCCTTTGCGTTCACCTCTTGGCACAGGCGGCGGAAGATATCCCAGTGCCGCTCACCGGGCGCAAGTGTCACCGCGTTGGGGTCTTGTCGGTGAGCATAGACCAGCACATTAACGTCGGGTAGAACTAACAGATGACTCCATCAGATTCAGCACGGAAGCGGTGTCGTCGATATCCACTCGAGGAAGAAGTCCCTGTTTTCCGTATGTCCTCAAGGTCACACGCTCGTGTCGGCGCGTGCGACGGCGTCTTGCCAGCGCCTCGCGCAACGCATCCTCAATTAATGCCGTAATCGTCGAGCGTGACGTGACCGCCAGCTTTTTGATCTGGGCCAGGAGTTCGTCCGGCAGATTGATCGTTGTTCTCATGCATCAAAGCCTACTTTTGATACATATTGATGTCAACTCCCATAATGTTGAACGCGTGAGTGAATTGGAGCTGGACAAGATGAACGTTGCAGGCAAAGAATCCTTCCATCAATTCTTGGCTTAAGGCTGAACGCGACCAATAGCGACGACTCCATGGGTTGCCGAGTCGATGAGCGGAGTCCCGTCAGTCTTTCATCAGATGGGTCGCGTGCGTGACGGCGGCGCCGGCTCGCAATGCCGCTGCGACGAAACCTGCCTCGGCCAGTTCTTCATCATTCGCGCCCGCCTTGCGGGCCGCATTGACATGGATGTCGATGCAATACGGGCATTGCGTGGTCAATGCAACCGCAATGGCGATCAGCTCCTTGTACTTTTTGGGGATGGCTCCATCGGCTAATGCCGCCTTGTCGAAGGCAACATAGCTCTGCCAGGCTTCACTGGCTTTGGACCCAAGCACTGGCAGTTTCTTGAGATTATGCGTCTCGTACATGTGATGTCTCCTTGGTTTGAGGGATAAGCACTCGTGTCAGTTCCGTCCAGCCATCACGCCGCCGTCGATATCCCAGATGGCGCCGGTCACCCATGCGGCATCATCGCTCAGCAGGAAGGCAATGGCTTTTGCCACGTCCTCCGCCGTGCCAATCCGGCCGATCGGGTGAAAGCTGTTGAAGCCGGCCAACGTCTCATCGATTTTGCTTGGCTCGATGAAGGCCTGGTAAATGGGTGTCTTGACCACCGCAGGCGAAACTGCGTTGACACGGATGTGATGGCCAGCCAGTTCCATTGCCATGTGTTGCGTGAGGGCATGCAGTCCCGCTTTCGCCATCGAATAGGCAGAAGAAGGAGTCGCTTTGATGGCCTGCTTGGCCCACATTGATCCGATATGCACAATCGAGCCACCGCCATTCGCGGCCATGTTCCCGGCCACAGCCTGAGAAATGAAGAAGAGGGATCGATTCAAATCCAGGTACACATCGTAGTCCGTTCGTGTATGATCAACAAACGGTGTAGGCTTGAAGTAGCCTGCCGCGTTTACCAGATATTTGCTATGGCGGCCATGATCGTGGGCAAGCGCAACAATGCGCTGTACGTCATCCGGTTTATACAAATTGGCCTGGAGAACTTCAACATGACCGAGCGCAGAGAGGTCACGCTTTGCCGACTCCAGCTTTTCCGGAGAGCTGCCTACAATGATGGTTTGTATGTTACGTTTCATCAGGAGTCTGGCGGTGGCCAGGCCGATCCCGCTGGAACCGCCGACAATCAAGGCATAGTGCGGATTGACGTGCTGCATCGGATCATCTCCATAAGAATGAGTCATGAGTACAACGTGTGAACCCAGTCTATGAAGTCCTGGCTCAGTGTGATAGCAGGCACATTTCGGTTCCATAGGCACAAATCGGTATAGATTGATGGAAAGGCAAGGAAAAATATTTTCGAAGGTATCCGCTCCGGAACGGAGCGCGCGAATGGTGGAGACGATTTATCGATGCAAATGGTCGCTGACGGTCTACCGACTTCTTGCGCGCGGCATCAACCGCCCTGGCGAGATGGTACGCGCCGTTGAAGGATTGACCACCAAGGTGCTCAACGAATGTCTCCGCAGAAATGTGACGTTCGGCATCCTCGAACGTGTCTCCTATCCCGAGATTCCGCCGCGCGTGGAGTATGCCGTCACACCGTTCGGCAAGAAATTTCTCCGGATTTTGGATGCGCTTAAGAAACTTCAAAAAGAGATTGGGAAGGAACGGTAAGGTCGCCCCTCCTTGCGTGCCGCTCTACGACATGCTGTTGGATCGAATCCCTCACCAGTGATCGAGCTGAATCGCGCAGTCGCAGCCGCCATTCGCGACGCCCTGCGGCAGGACTCACCCTCATCACCGTATACAGCAAGAACCGGCGCAGCGGTTTCTCCAGCGACGGCTGAGCAAATTGCCGAACTGAAGCGGCAAGCCTGCGACCTTGCGCCTGCCGGCAGCTTGTTCGCTTCGCAACGAAGGATTACTCGGACAGGCTCCTAGGATTTACGTTTGAGCTGGCGGAGGAAGTTCGTCACGGAGACGATATCGACCGATTCGACCTTCCCGATCGAAAGCAGGTCGTCGTCATCGCTGACGAGCCAATGGACTCCTGCAGATATCGCACAGGCAAGAAACTTCATGTCGTCTGGGTCTCGCAGCATCGAGGCCGAGATGGGTTTTACTCGAACGGTATCGACGAAAGGAAGGACATCTTTTTCAATGAGACTGAGAATCTCCGAACCCGTAAGATTGAATTTAGAATAGGCCAGCACGCGAACATATTCTTGGAGTATCTCGGCAGAGACGACTGGACAAAGACGACCGCCTTGCCAGGCTGGAACAAGTTGGGAGGGAGGATCGGAGAACAACAGAGCTGAGACAAGGACGTTTGTGTCCAAGACGGCTCGGATCACCGCAGCCGTCTCCCCCGTTCTCTGGCCCACTGAATGGCCTGGCCGATGTCAGAAGATTTGATCCCCAGGTCGCGGACTTTCTTTCGGATGGAGGCAAGCCGACTACCATGCTCTGCGATTGTGACCGGTCGGAGCACCACGCTTCCCTCCCGCAGAGACACGTCAAAGTAGTCGGTGTCCGGTATCTCTTTCAAAATCTTCTTCGGCAACGTCACTTGGTTCTTCGACGTCTTTTTGGCTAGCATGAGCAGGGCCTCCAGGCCGTCAGGATATCTTACTTCCTTACTGTAAGACAACTGAATGCCTAACGCCTTGCAGCTCGGCCGCTTCCGGAATCTGCGCGGGCTATCACTCGCTTTCAAAAACTTGTCAAGCATCACATTCCAATGAAATCCAGTCACTCGGAAGCCCCCACCTCTACGAATGTGCTCCCGCCCTCACGCAGCAGGAACCGGAGCGGCGATTTCTCGAGAGACGACTGAGCGAACTGCCGGGATGAGACGGCGACTACTGCCGCACACATCGCACATCGGGGTTGTCCATATCGAGTCATTCGGTCATCGTGGGGCGGCGTCTGACAGTACTGTGAGCTGAGCCATTCAACGCGATGCTGCCTAAAGTTTAAGGTGTGGGGCGCGGAGCAAGCGGGCTTTGCACGCTTGCGGAGCGTCCCTCTCGACCGCATGTTGGGCAGGGCGGACGAGCAACATCTCGTTGCCGCCTCGCTGAAATTCGTATGGAACGCGCTTGACCTCAACGCTAAAACCGCAGCTCGAAAGACTCTCTGTCACGAAGTTCAAGTGTGGCGAGGGGGTTCCATCAAGCGTCAGCAATGGAAATACTCTCACTTCGCGAGCCACGCGCAACATTTCTTGAAGAGATTGAAGATGAAACTCGACCGACAAGTGTGCGCTGTACAGAAACAAGAAATGGGACGACAACGCGATGCCGAACGTTCCGCTTTCAAAAGGAAGTGACGGTAATTCTCTCGCGATGTATCGGCCATCGTTCCTTCCGTGATCGTAGTCGGCCAGGAATCTATTCATTGCCGACATGCGAACACGCCCCAGTTCTTCAACAGACGAGATACGACCCCAAACGTAGTGGCTGTGATTCTTGCGCATTCGGGCTATCACGGTTTCGTATGTTTCGGAAATGCGGCTTCTGATCTGCGCAGCTTCAAAAACATAGATTGGATCGACTGAGACGACATTCCCGCCACGCTTGGTCAGTTCTGAATTGAACTCGGCTGGTCCATCACCGCAGCCGAGAATGCGGAGCTTCAGATCGACATCCGTCAGGCCAAACATGGCTACGTATTCATCATAGGAGCGTCCCCACGGCACGATTTTGTCGAGTGTAAATCCCATCGGTATTCCGATCCATCTAAGCCCACGCCAACTGGCGAGCCTCCAGACACATCAATTGGGCTCCTTATCCGCCACCTCCGCTCCAGCCTCTTGGTAGACGGAATCTGAGTCTCGTAGCAGGGGTTGGCCGCTGTCGGTAATTCGCCTCAACGTCTAGTTGGTCGACAACATTTCTTGCTCAATGGTCCTTCCAAGCTTGCTCGTTTCTCTCTCTTGGAATGACGCCCGTGCTGGTCCCACTGCGGCCGTCGAACGAGCACATTCTGATTGTGCGCGTTCCGGGAGCAAGGGATCAGCACGGGTGTCATTCCACCCCTTCACCCCTTACAACCTCTCATACTCCGCCCGCACCACCTGCGGGTCGTATGTGCGTTCTAACCTTCTGACAATGAAGTGGCCTCGCGCCATATCCTGGAAATGGTCGATGAACAGGACATTGATCACTACACCTCCGGCAGCGCCGATCACGGGGACAGCTTGCGCCGCAACCTTCTCGGACACGTTCACGCCGAAGCGCATGGCCAACTGTGCAATGAGCCTGACGATTGCGGGCGCCCCCTCCTCCACCAGACCTCTCTGGGCAATATATCCCGCAGCATCTGAAATCGACTTCGCTAATGCGCCACGCATCAAAAAGTAAGCGGATTCACTCGCATCGTCGCTCTTGCTGGGTCCGCCCAGTGCGAAGACCTCAAGGCAGGCCAGTTTGGCGTCCGGCGTGCGGAGACGTTCACCTTCACTTCGTGCGATATCCGCAATGGAACGCAGCATGATCGTGGTAGATAAGGGCAGTTCGACCGGGAGACCGAGCAGTCCAAAGGCGCCTCCCCCTGCGCCGGTCGCCACCACTGCGAGCTTGTGGAGAAACTCCCAAGAATTTGCCTGCGGTTTGTCGTCGAGCGTCAGCAATGCGGCTTGCAGTGCCGTCTCAAGCGACCTCCTTGTCGCCTCGTTGACGACTTGTGCCCATTTCCCCGGAAGTAACTGCAGCGCCTTCTCAATCGGCATGCCGATCAATCCCGTGATCTTCGCCGCAAGGCCAGGATTCTCAAGGAGCGCCTTTGCGTACCTCAGCGCCTCTTGGTCTTCGTACGAGAGCGTCATGCGACTCTCCTTTGAACCGCCCTAATTGAACACATCAAAAGACGACGCCACTCATGTCATCGGTTCGACTTTGTGAGAGCCCTCAAGCCCGCTTTCATCCCGTTGCAGGTGAAATGCTCTGAATGATTCCACGACCAACACCATTCTTGGAAGTCCTCATTAGCGTGGAAGGGGATGCCTCTCCTTTACTGATCAATGCGTATCCCTTCCATGGCCAGGAGCGCGCGCTTCTTCGCTAAACCACCGGCATAGCCGGTGAGCGAGCCATTCGAGCCGACGATGCGGTGGCAGGGCACGATGATGCCGATCGGGTTGCGGCCAGTGGCAGCGCCCGCAGCCCGCGCACTGCCAGGATGGCCCGCGCGCCGCGCCAGCTCCGCATACGCGATGGTCCGACCGAAACCGACGCCCGCGATCGCCTTCCATACCGCGCGCTGGAACGGCGTGCCGCGCGGTGCGACCTTCACGGCAAAGCGCATACGCGTGCCGTCGAAATATTCCGCGAGCTCGCGCTTCGCCTGGCGCAGCGGGGCATGTCTTTCATCCC
>JAKDNQ010000197.1 GCA_030456405.1 Nitrospira sp. | reverse complement strand
TTCTCGATGTGCGTGAGGATCATGAATTTGCGAAGGATCATGCGAAAGGCGCCCGTCATCTCGGAAAAGGGATTATCGAACGCGATGTAGAAACGCTTATCCCCAATAAAGATGAGGCGATTTTGCTGTACTGCGGAGGCGGCTACCGATCGGTCTTAGCCGCGGATGCGCTTCAACACATGGGCTACATAAATGTGGTGTCGATGGATGGAGGAATCAAAGGCTGGCGGGATGCAGGCTATCCGATAGAGCGGTGATGGGACCTCAGCGAGGCTGAGGTCCCGTTCATGGTCGGGGTAGTTATTTGCTATTGACGCGATCGAATTCTTTGATCACTTGATCGGTTAAATCGACGGTGTCCTTGTTGTAAATGACGATTTTCACCGTTTGCTCGCTGCCTTTGTCGACGACAAGGGCGAACCCGCTTTTTTCCGCCACGCCCTTCGTGGCCGAGGAAATTTTCTTCATGTACTCATCGACTAATTCCTTCTGCTTTCCCTGCAGTTCCTGATTAAATTCCTGCGCGCGTTTCTGATACTCCTGGACCTTGCTGCGGAACTGGGTCTCTTTCTCTTTTTTTTCGGTGTCGCTTAACTTTGCAATTTGCTCCTTGAGCGTCTTCTCTGTATTACGCAGGTCTTCTTCATCACCGGACAACAACTTTTGCCTGGTAGCGACGTATTCTTTGAGTCCATCTAGGGCCTTTTTGCCCGCTTTGGATTTCTCTAAGACGGCCTGAGGATCGACGACGCCCATCTTGAAGGCCTCGGCGGCTTGTGCAGCAGGAAGAGCGGCGAACCATAGTAAGCCTGCCGCGATCAAAGGAAGGGCGGTCCGCCCCACGAAGGTTCTCGTACTATGCATAACACGCGCTCCTTGTTGGAAATTAATGCAGCAGTGTAGCCGCTGCGAGAATAACTGGGGGGGCAGATCCTGTCAAGGGACTGGAGTGCGCGGAGGCTAGACGAAGTATCGACTGGTGTCGAACTTATATTCGGCATTATCGATCAAACGAATAATGTTATCGCGGAAATTCCCAGTCTCATCTTTTTCGGCCAAGTCTATCTCGCGCCCCTGATCGATTGGGTTTCCCTGTGGGTCGGTGATGACTTTGACGAACGGCCGTTCGGCGTTCGCTTTATCCGCAGCCGGTTTGAGCACAACCGCCAGTTCATTCGTATCCAGCATGACCAGGCTGCCGATGGGGATGATGCCGACACAGTTGACGAACAGTTTGAGCAGCACAGGGTCAAATGCTTTCCCGGACTTTGACAGCATCATGTTCAATACTTTCGACGGGGACATGGGTTCCCGTCGATAGACACGAGAGGAAGTCATGGCGTCGTAGCAGTCTGCGATCGTAAGGATGCGGCCGGTCAGTGAGAGTGTCCAGGGCACGGTCAGTTTTGGATATCCCGAGAAGTCCAAGTTCATATGGTGCTCGAAGGAGGCCGCCGCCATGCGGCCGGGTAGATTGGTGAGGCCTCTCATTTTCGAAAGACTCAGAACCCCCTCTGTGGGGTGATTGCGCATGATTACCCAGTCCTCGTCGGTAAACTCGTCCGGCTTATTTAAGATCTCCATGGGAATGGTGGATTTGCCCATGTCGTGAAATAGCGCCGCAAGGCCCAGGTCGGCCAGCTCCACTTTAGGGTAGCCGGCTCGATTGGCCAGCGCCATGGACAGCAATGACACATTGACCGAATGGTTATGTGTGTACTGATCGTGGCAACGAAGGGTCGTGAGGCCGAGGACCGCAGTCTCATCATCCACCATGCGATCGATGATGTTTTGGATCGCGCGCTTCGCCTGTTTAAAGTTGATCTTTCCTCCCTCATGGGCCGATTGTGTCAGCGCCCCGACTGACCCAGCCAGTTTGGCGTAGCCGTTCTTGGCGTCTAGTTTCCGTTGGGCTTTCGGATCGGTGTTTCCCGTTTCCGGCGCTTTGCGGATTTGCAGTTGCCGTTGCTCTTCCAGGGCGATGCCGGCGATCCCCCGTGCGGTGATTTCCTTCTGAAGGTCTTCGATCGTGTTGTTGTTGTGATCGAGGCTGACAAAGAGCGCGGCGAACTCACGCAGGTCCTTCGACTCCACGGTCAAGGATAATGTCATGCCGCCGATTTTCCAGGCGTTCAACACATCGATGATGCTGGTGGCCACGGCCATCTGCTGCGCCGTCACTTTCAAATGGCTGTCTCCGAGAAACAAGAAATCGTTCTGCAAGCGGAGTGTGACCGGTTGGTCCTGCGCCATGGTCTTAATCAAGGTCAATATCGCGTCTACGGGTTTATCCAGTGCTGTGTTCGTGCGCTCATAGATGCGGGAGGTCTTTATCAAGACGTTCAACTGGGTGACCAGCTGAATGCCCAACATGATCATCTGCTGGTCAAGAATGTCTCCGGCTTCCGATCCGCGGGCAATTTTCTGCGAAAGGGATTTCTCGTGGGTCAGGATAGGCTGGGCCTGTTCACCCTCGACTGAGACCTCTTTGACCTTGATGTCGCTCACGGCAAAGGCTCCTTACTGTGATGCAGCCTGCTTGAGGTGCTGTTGTCGCTGGGCCTGGGCGAGCGCAGCGGTACAGGCTTGCCGTATGGCGGCGCCAGCTTTTTTCTGACCCAGTTCGAGCGTGGTGACGGCGGCTGGGGTGGGCGATCGCCCCAATGTCTCAGCGGCGAGAACTGCGAGCTCGTCTTTTTTCTTCCGGTTAGTCCATGACCGGTCCATGATCAAATTCTCGAAGAATGGAAGGACCTCGTCGCCGCTGGTGGCGCGCGCGGCTTGGAACACCGCGCGTTTTTCACCGAAGGTTCGATCCATGAAGGTCTCTGCCGATACGAGGGGCGACCAGGTGGAATAGGGAGCCTTATAGTGGCCGGTCATGAGCAGTTTGAGCGCCGCAAACCGGACCGACTCCTCGGCGTCAGTCAAGAATGCGACCAGCCTTGTGCCGTTTCCGTTAGGGCGGAAGATCCCGATAGCTCTGACGGCCTCCTTTCGTACCTGCACGTCCGGGTAGCGCACCAGCTTTTCAACCGCGTCTGCAAATTGAGGATTATTCCATTTGAGAAGGATGGCGAGAAGGTTCTTGACATAGCGAGGGCGGCGGTCGGACAAACCGCGGAGCACGTGATCCGGTTGATTCTTCGCAAGTGTCTCAAGGGCCTCAGCCACGATCGTTTGATGGGCCGGCGTTTCCAGATTGGCTAAGAGGGTGCAAAAGGCGGGAACTGCCGTCGGTGTCATCGCCAGTAACACAGCCGGCAAGCCATCCGTGGTTGCATCGGAGGTCTTGTTCAAAAAGGTCTCGACCAACTTTACACGCTCGGGGCGACCGAGGTTATCGATCAGGGCGGCCAGTTGTTTTTTGTGATCGTCGCCGAGATCCGGTCTGACTTCAGCGGTGACATGTAACAGTCCAAGCACGCTGTCCAATACAATCCATTTGCCTTGAGCCGCCAATGCGTCAAGGACATTTCCCCAGAGGTCGAGCAATTTTGTCAAAAGCGTCGGAGATTTTTCCGATGCCAGTATCGCGGTGAGCATATCCAATAGATAGGTCATGTTATCTCTGGCGCTCTCAGCCTCGACCTCCTTCAGTAATGCCGCAAATTCCGCTTCAGAAACATCGTAGCCTTGGCGTCCGGACTGAAATTGTCCGGCCCTTCCGGCCGGTGTGTTTCCCGAAGGGCTGTTTCCATCGGCCCCAAGGCCTTTCTCTTTCCTGGCTTTGGCCTGCTCCCGATCCAGGAGTTCCCGCAAGTTTGATTCCGCTAGAGTCATCGCTTCTGTAGTCGGTAGGGCAAAAACATTCCCCCCGATCGAAGCTTTGGCGACTTCCTCAGCAGTGACCAGGGTAATGGTGGCGAGGTTCTTGGACCATAAACGAGTGACAATGTCGTCATCGTCTTCCTCGGAGTCAAGACTGCTCCACAGCGAATCAAGAAAAAAGGAGAGGTCTTCAGCGGCAAGGCCTTCGAGAAATGCGAGTTCGCGAATACCGTCTGCATAGAGCTTGAACGCGACGCTCTCATTGCTCGAGTCCTGCTCGGACCGGTAGACGACGTTTCCGTTGAAGTACAGCTCGGAGCGTTGAATAAGAAACCCCAATTTGGCGTAGGTCGTGAGGTGAGTCGTGAGCCCTTCGAACAACTCTTGAAAGAACTTCTGCGCCACAGGGTTCGATGATCCGTATGTCCGACTGGACTTCGCTGTTTTGTCCAAGAGGGTGAGCAGTCGCTTGACTGAGACCAGTTCCGGGTCGGCAGGCTCTTTTGCAGGGACTTTTGGCGCTGAGTCGTTGTCTGTCTTCGGCTCATTCATGATGCTTAGTCGTACCCTGGAGGTGCTGAATCGTCAAGGAAATAGCCGCTCTTCACAGATTCTCACTGAGAAATTGCAGAGGGATTTTTCCGCCTCGAATCATGGATAAGAGGGCATTGTGAATCTCCTGGCGAGGCCGGTAGAATCCGTTTCACATGACGAATACCCAGAGCCACATCGTGTGTTTTGGAGACAGCCTCACGGCAGGGTTTCAATCGCCCACGGTCGATCATCCCCAAGGTATTGAGACCCCGTATGGGCGGTTTCTACAAGAATTGACCGGACCCGCTGTGCGCGTGTCTGTGAGCGGTATCTGCGGTGAACTGACCGGTGAAATGGCAATGCGGTTTCGATCGGCTGTTCTCATGCACCGACCGACCCATGTGGTGATGCTCGGCGGGACGAACGACCTTGGATGGAATGCTGTGCCGGCAGACATTATGCGCAATCTCTTGAAGATGTATGAACTGGCTATAGCAGCCGGGATCACGCCAGTGCCGGTAACGGTTCCCTCGATGAGAGTGGGGGACGAT
>JAKDNQ010000604.1 GCA_030456405.1 Nitrospira sp. | reverse complement strand
CTAACCTCATATGCGCTTCAACGCTTGACCTCGAGGCCAGAGGGTGAGTGCTGCTTTCGGAGCATTCATGCGAATATAGCCGACTAGCGAAGGCGCTTGGCGGAGTTAGGATGTGTTAGAGGACACAATGGTACTGGATACTCTGAATGTTTCATCCAATGCTTCTGATCCTAGGAAGGAGTCCTTGTAGGTGGAAATTTTTCCCAAGAAAGATGACGTTGCCCTATCGGTCGTCATCTCTCTTGGGTACGACTCTACAGACACACGCCACTCCCGCACGCTCACTACCAGCTAAGCCGAAGCCTAACGGTCCGCTATTCCGGGAGCGAGCATGAGACTGACAGGAAGCTTTTCCGCTAAGGTGTAGGGACTTGCTTTATTTTCCTTGACCCATCGCTTCTCAGCCACAGATTCAAAAGGCGGAGCAAGTTCTCCTTTAAGAGACCACAGATCGAAAGGTGTCTCATCAATGGAAATCTCCCAATCATACCCCCTGTCCTTGAGGTAGGGAGGGCGGTTTCAAGTTCCAAGTGCAACGGGTGAATGATGGCGCAGGTGCGCAGAGACCTCCAGGGGCGTGGCAAAGTCGAGACACTTTCTCGGTCGCGTGTTCAACCGATGGGCGATGGCATTCAACTCACGTTGGGTGTAGCCCGACAAGTCCGTCCCCTTGGGCAGGTACTGGCGCAGCAGACCATTCGTATTCTCGTTGGTGCCGCGTTGCCAGGGGCTGTACGGATCAGCAAAGAAAATCTGGATCGCAAGCCGCTGCGCCAACTGCTCGTGTTCGGCCCTCTCGTTCCCTCGATCGTACGTCAGGGTTTTCCGCAGCAGGGCGGGCACATGCCGGAGTTTTTTTGTAAAGCCCTCGCGGGCACTCGTGGCATCCGTCCCATCCATCCGGGCCAGGATGACCAGGCGTGTGGTCCGCTCCACCAGGGTGCCGACGGCCGACCCATTGCGGGCTCCCTTGATGAGATCGCCTTCCCAGTGGCCCGGCACCGTGCGGGTCATCACCTCGACGGGACGCACGGCAATCGGCGTCATATTGGAGATCTGGCCCCGTCGATCCGTTCCCCGCGACCGAGGCCGTCGTGCTTTGCGCGCCTGACGCAACGCCGCCAGCAGTGCGCTCCGCAGCGTGCCGCGGGGCAGCACATAGAGCCCCACATAGATCGTTTCGGCCGAGAGCTGTTTCTGCATGTCGTCAGGATACGCGCGTCGAAGGCGCCCCGCAATCTGTTCCGGCGAGCAGCCCTCGGCCCAATGCGACTTCACGGACTGCCAGAGCCACGGATCCAGGAGGTTGCGCGGGCGCCGCGGTTGACAGGCGCGGGTGCCGGCCCGCGTCTGTGCCGTGCAGGCGCGATAGGGGTGGCCTCGCGGCGTGTTGCGGGCCAACTCGCGGCTCACGGTGCTGGGGGCGCGGCCTAACACCCGCGCCATCATCCGCAGCGACTGGCCGTGGGTCAGGCCCAGGCTCAAGGTCTCACGGTCTGCGTCACTCAAGTGCGTGTAGCATTGTATTGACATGGCAACACCGTAGCCCATCCGGGCCGGTAGTGTTGCACTTGGAGTTTGAACTCAAG
>JAKDNQ010000050.1 GCA_030456405.1 Nitrospira sp. | reverse complement strand
TTCCTGATGCAGAAGGGAGCTGACACACTCACAGGGGCATTCTACAGAATGCGGAAGGGAGCGTCAAACTATGCGACGCTTTGCGGCAGGCTCAGCGACCCACAAGACATGATCGTAACCAGCTTGATTTCTAACTCCAAGTGCGACACTACAGGCTCTATGGGCTATGGTGTTGCCATGTCAAAGAGATCCTATCGCCATATGGATGCCGAAGACCGTGAGACCTTGAGTCTGGGCCTGGCCCATGGCTGTTCGTTGCGGACTATGGCGTCGGTGTTGGGGCGTGCCCCCAGCACCATGAGCTGTGAGTTGGCCCGCAACGTCGCGCGCGCCTTATCGGGCCTGCACGGCGCAGATCCTGACGGCAGCCCGGATCCGTCAGCTACGGCGGCTGCGCAAACTTCTGGATCCCTGGCTCTGGCGGTACGTGAGGGCGCATCTGGCCGAGGGTAGCTCGCCCGAGCAGATGGCCGGGCACCTTCGACGTGCATATCCTGACGACATGGGAAACAGCTTTCGACCGAGACCATCTACGCGGGCCTGTATGTCCTGCCTCGCGGCACCCTGCGGAGCGAGCTGCTGGCCGCACTACGTCAAGCGCGCAGGACCGATCGACGCGGCCAGATCCTCCACATGACGCCCATGGCCAGGCGCCCCGCCGAAGTGACCATCCGCACCGTCCCTGGCCATTGGGAAGGCGACCTCATCAAGGGAGCCCGCAATGGCTCGGCCGTCGGCACCCTGGTGGAGAGAACCACACGCCTGGTTCTCTTGACCCGGATAGCGGGGCCGGATGCGACGAGCACCTGACAGGGATTCACTAAGAAACTCCGGCACGTGTCTGCACTGCTGCGGAAGACCTTGACCTACGATCGAGAGAAAGAGATGGCCGACCACGAGCGATTGGCCCAGCGACTCGCAATCCAGATCTTCTTTGCCGATCCGTACAGCCCGTGGCAACGCGACACCAACGAGAACACCAACGCGCTGTTGCGCCAGTACTTGTCTAAAGGGTACCGACTTATCGGAGTACATGCAGCGTGAGCTGAACGCTATCGCCCATCGTCTGAACACGCGCCCCACAAAATGTCTGAACTTCGCCACGCTCCTGGAAGTCTATGCGCTCCTGCGCCATTATTCATCCGGTACACGTGGAACTTGAAGCCGCCCAGTGAAACATGATAGGTTTCGGAGGAAGAGCATTCGGCTATGCTAGGAGCCTGTCCGATAGTAACCTTCTACTGCGGCGAACGATCCGCAACCATCTGGGTCGTCCTCGGCCCGAAAAAAATCATCAATGTATTCGTATTCCAGTGGATACACTTCTGGTTTTTCCCGGCCTACGGTCTTGCATCTGATCGCGCCTCCTTCGCCTTGTCACGAAGGCAATGTCGGACAGACTCCTAGTGGACTGTAAGACACCTGTAGCCAGCAATCCTCTCCCCCTACTAAAGAGGGTATTGATGCCTCAACGGTTTGCTCCTATTGTGTGCCCCGTGGTATCAACGCGCTTCAGTGGCTGCTTCGGCGGAGTAGTCTGCTGGGGGGAGTCTCATGCCGAATGAGAAATCGTTCAAGGGAAACAGATTGTCAGAGCGGCGGTCACGATTTGTATCGCGCAGATGGTGCGATGAGAGCAAGGGCGGAAATCATCTAAATACATGATGTTGTTCTTTGCCAGAGAAGGGGACCCTTGTTATGGTAAGGCAGGGAATCGATTCATTTCCCGGCAAGCATGTGCTACTCTTGCAGGGACCGTTGGGGCCATTTTTTAGGCATCTGGCTCGCGATCTGGAAGAGAATGGAGCGCGGGTCAGCAAGATCAACTTCCATGGCGGAGATTGGCTGTTTTACCCTAAACGGTCGGTGCTCTATCGCGGTCGGTTGGAAGACTGGCCAAACTATTTGGCGCAGGTTCTCGTCGAACAGAAGATCGATGTGGTCTTGATGTATGGAGACTGCCGGCCGGTCCATCTGTGCGTACGGGAACAGGCCGAGCGCTTGGGGATTGAAATTGGAGTGTTTGAAGCGGGCTATGTGCGTCCCGACTATATTACGTTGGAACGGTCAGGAATTAACAACTATTCCAGGGTCCCTCGATCGGCCGATTTTTATCAGAGCTTCGCAGCGACCAAACCAGCAAAGCCGCTTCCGGTCGGAAATGTGTTCTGGCATGCCGCGCTCTGGGCTATCTTGTACTACATAGCGAGTTCTTTTCTGAGACCCATGTTTCCTCACTACCAACATCACCGACGGTTGGCGGTTCGCGAAGCCTATCCCTGGGTACGAGGTCTCTGGCGCAAATATTATTACCATGTGAAGGAACGTGCGGTTCGGCGAGGATTGGAAAAAGAGCACTCCGGTCGGTTTTTTCTTGTGCCCTTGCAAGTCCATTACGATTCCCAGATGCGCATGCATTCCGACTTCGCGAGCGTGGATGAATTTGTCAGATACGTTGTGTCAAACTTTGCAAAGAATGCCCCCTCAGAGACATGTCTGGTGATCAAACATCATCCCATGGACCGGGCCTATTGCGATTACACCCGTCTCTGTGAGCAGTTAGAGGAGAACTATAATTTAAAGGGGCGCTTGTTGTATGTGCACGATTTGCATTTGCCGAGGGTGTTGGACCACACTATTGGGGTAGTAGTAGTGAATAGCACAGTGGGGCTTTCAGCCCTTCTTCATGGTGCACCGGTGAAGGTATGCGGTCGAGCGATATACGACCTGCCGGGCATGAGCTTTTCAGGACTATTGAGCGAGTTCTGGACGAAAGCGCAAGATCATAAACCCAATAGGCGAGTGATTTATGGATTTCATTCCTATCTGATCGCGCACACTCAATTAAATGGAAGTGTCTATAAGCGATTGCCGATGGCAGGGTCACATTCCGGTGTAGTGTGGAAGTATCCGCTTGAATGCGCACAGCGAGCCGAACCCAGCGTCGCTCGGGAAGTGGGAAGTAAGGAAAAGTCAGGCAGGCGAGCGACCGACAAAGTCCCCACGTTCGTGACAAATCCATAGAACGTTCGAACTTATTGATGCGTTCTTCAGGCAACATCACATGGACTGTTTGGAAGGCGCTCTTTCTGCGGGAGGCAGTTTCGCGTCTTTCCACGGGCCGTGCTGCCTGGCTCTGGATTCTCTTGGAGCCAGTTGTGCACCTGGTATTCTTAAGTGTCCTATTCGAAACAGTGCGGCAAATCCTGCTGCCGGGGATCGATGGCGCTCTGTTTATCACCACGGGGGTTCTCGGCTTTCTTATCGCTCAAAACACTGCGATGCGATGTAAAGATGCCATCAGTGCCAATGCCGCGCTCTTTACCTACAGGCAAGTGCTTCCAATCGATACGGTCCTGGTGCGCGCGGCATTAGAAGCTGCACTGGTTATCATCAGCGTATTGGTTCTGCTGACGGGGCTTGGTCTGCTGGGTTACAATGTGATGCCCTACGATGTGTTGCAGGTTTTCCTGGCTGTTGGGACTCTTTGGCTTGTCGGGGTAGGGATGGGGCTTATATTGTCAGTGATTTCAGAATTGATTCCCGAGTTGGGTAAACTGTCCGCAATGGTTTTTCGTCCGCTCTATTTCCTGTCCGCCGTCATGTATCCCGCAGCTGTGGTGCCGGCTGCGTATCAAGACGTGTTTTTGCTGAACCCATTGGTCCACGGGATCGAGCTGATTCGAGGGGGATATTTCTCCCCCTATCAATACCACACCATTTCCGGCGTGAGCGCGGCATACATCACGGGATTTGCCATGGTGACGATCTGCCTCGGATTGGCACTCCATGTGCGATTTGTGCATAGGATTGTGGAACAATGATCATTGTCGACGACGTGTACAAGCGTTACCACACCGATCTGGGGGTCGGCAAATGGGTGTTGCAAGGCGTCAGCTTCACCATGCCGCAGAAAGTGAACGTGGGATTAGTGGGGCGCAATGGAGCGGGGAAGTCCACCTTGTTGCGGCTGATCGGTGGCGTTGACATTCCGACTCGGGGACGGATCGAACGCCGGTGTCGTGTCTCCTGGCCGATGGGCTTCGGAGGCGGCTTGCAAGGTTCTCTGACGGGACGGCAGAACTCACGGTTCGTCTGCCGTATTTACGGCCATGAAGAGGACATCCATGAGCGCTTGGCAGAGATCGAGGACTTTGCCGAATTGGGCGAGGCGTTTGACGAGCCGGTCAAAACCTATTCGACCGGCATGAAATCGCGGCTGCAATTCGGGATCTCCCTGGCGGTAGATTTCGATGTGTATATTTCGGACGAAGTCACGTCCACCGGCGATGCTGCGTTCAAGAAAAAAGCTTCCGGAGCATTTAGGAAGCTTGCCGATCGTGCCGGTCTCATCATGGTCTCTCATGGGGAGAGCACATTGAGGGAATTTTGTACGGCAGGTATTTGGCTCCACGAGGGAAAGGCGCACTGGTTCGACAAAGTTCAGGATGCTATCAAAGAATACAGGAAAAGTCTTTGATGGAGCCGCTGCAATTCCTCCCCCCTGCTAAGACAGGTTCATCTCCTAAGACACTGTCTACTACGCTGGTATCGAGCAAAGCGGCCTTGAAGCCGCTTCGTGGGAAATCCTATACGTTTTGGTTTGTCATTTTGCTCTGCATGCTGGCAGCGGTCTATTGGGGCAGCATAGCCTCGGACCGGTATATTTCTGAGGCGCATATCATCGTAGAACAGGCGCAGATGCCGGCCACTCAAACCATGAACTTGTCATCCATTCTCGGCGGAACCTCCGCGCCGAACCGTTCAGACCAAATGCTTCTTCGCGACTTTTTGTTATCGATTGACATGTTGGAAAAGCTCGACAAAAAGCTGAGCTTGCGAGAGCATTATAGTGACCACCGCCGCGACCCTGTCTCACGTATGTGGTACAAGGACCTGTCGACAGAGTGGTTTTATTGGTACTACCTATTACGGACCACGGTGGAATTCGACGAATATAACGGAGTGTTGGTTATTCGCGCCCAAGCGTTTACTCCAGAACAAGCTCATGCCATCACGAGTACGTTGGTTGAAGAGGGTGAGCGATACATGAATGTCATGGCTCAGCGGCTGGCTCAAGAGCAGGTAGGGTTTATCGAAAAACAAGTAGACCAGGTGTATGCGCGCGTGATGCAAGCGCGGCTGGCGGTGGTGGCCTATCAAAACAAGCAGAATTTGGTGTCTCCGGAAGGCACGGCCGAATATTTGGTTGGCATCGTCAACACACTCGAAGGGCAATTGGCATCGCTCAAGACGCAGCGTAGCGCCGCCCTCGGGTATCTCAATCCGAAGAGCCCGATCGTAAGGGATTTTGACTCGCAGATTGCCGCGGTGAAAAATCAAATTAGCAAGGAACAGGCCCGCCTGACGTCGTCCAACCGCCGAATGCTCAATGCGACCGTCGAAGAGTTCCAGCGATTGAAGATGAATGCCGAGTTTGCGCAGGAAGTATATAAGTCCGCACTCGCTTCGTTGGAGCAAGCGAGGCTCGATTCAAGGCGTACCATAAAAATGGTGTCGATCATCCAAAGTCCTTCGTCTCCTCAATACGCGCTTGAGCCGCGTCGTATTTATAATACGGTGGTATTCGTTTTGCTGACCTTGGGCATCTTCGGCATCATCAGCTTAATACGCGCCATCCTTCGCGACCATCAGGAGTGATCTATGCACTACATAATACTCACAATATTCGCGGCGGTCGCGCTTGCAAGCCCTTCCTGGGCAGCCGATGATTCGGGAGCCCTGTCGGGCATACCGGGCCTGTCGAGCATATACGGCGGAACGCCGGCGCCCAGACCAGCTCCGGCGCAAACGATCACGCCGCCCGCGCCACCGCTTCCGACCACGACTCCCGAGAATCTCCCGGCGCCACCCGCCGCGACGGCGAATAGGACTAGCCAAGTATTTGGGGCCCACTTGTTTACCGGCGCGTTCGCGCGGCCGGGGCCGACGCAATTCAACCCGGACTACTTCATAGCCATTGGGGATAGCATCAGGCTGCGGATATGGGGCAGTGCGGTGTTCGACAGCACACTGGTTGTCGATGCACAAGGCAATGTCTTTCTGCCGAACGTCGGTCCCGTCAAGGTGCAGGGGGTGCGCAATCAAGACCTCCAATCCGTCATAGAAAAAGCCATCCGGGGCGTGTACCACAGCAATGTCTTCGGCTATGCCAGCCTTGCGGAAGCGCAGCCGGTGCGGGTGTTTGTCAGCGGGTTTGTCAACCAGCCGGGTTTGTACGGTGGGACGTCGATGGATAGCCTGCTCCATTACTTGGACCAGGCCGGCGGGATCGATCCCGACCGGGGGTCGTTCTTGAACGTGCAAGTCAAGCGCGGCAGCCAACTTCGTAAAGAGGTGAACCTCTACGACTTTCTCCTCGACGGTCGAATTCCCCAAGTGCAGTTGGCCGATGGCGATGTCATTTTTGTCTCTCCCAGGCAGAAGACCGTGATGGTCACAGGTCTCGCAGAGAACACGAAGCAATTCGAGTTTGCGGGGCCAGACTTAAGCGTCGCTGAGTTGATGAAACTCGCTAAGCCGGCCGCGAAAACCACGCATGTGCGGGTGATCCGCAACACCGGCATCATTCTAAACAGAGAATATTACCCGCTGAACCAAGTCGGGACTCTCTCTCTATTAAATGGTGACGCGGTCGAATTTACCGCCGATAAACGGCCCGGCACGATCACGGTTCGGGTCCAAGGCGAGCACCTGAGCCAGCAGGAACACACGCTGCCGTATGGAACGAGGCTGGGAGAACTCACGAAACGGATCCAGTTTAACGAACGGTCGGACGCGGGCAATTTGCAACTGTTTCGCCTCAGCATCAAAGATCGCCAAAAGCTCATCCTCCAGACTTCGCTGCAAAGCTTGGAAGCGGCGGTCCTCACGGCACGATCAGGCACCTATGAGGAGGCACAACTTCGGACCACCGAAGCCAACTTGATTCTGCAATGGGTGAACCGGGCCAAGGACGTAGTCCCCACGGGCCAAGTCCTCATTGCCCAAGCCAGCCAACGGGATGAATTGCTCTTAGAAAATGGCGACATGATCCAGGTGCCGGTCAAAGATGGGTTAGTGTTGGTGGGAGGCGAGGTGCTGTTCCCGAATACCATCGTGTTCGAGAGCAGGCTCTCGGCGACGGACTATATCCTGCGATCCGGCGGATATACGCAGAATGCCGATATGGCCCGTGTCATTATCGCGCATCGTGACGGGAGTTTCGAGGAAGGGCGGGAGGACGGATTTTTCAGTAAAACGAAGGATCAGGTTCGCGTGGGGGATAACATTATGGTGCTGCCGAAAGTCGACATGAAATACCGGCAGATCGCTAAAGAAATTGCGGATGTTGTGTTCAAGATCGCGGTGTTGGCTGGGGTGGCGCTCAGGTTCGGGGACTTTTAGAGCGAACCCTATGGGGCTCGCCAGGAGGAAATCGCAATCGATGGGTATTCTTGTGACCGGCGGAGCCGGGTTTATCGGGTCGAATTTCGTGTTGGATTGGTTGCGCCGGCAGGACGAGGACGTCGTCAACGTCGATAAGCTGACCTATGCCGGCAACCGTGACAATCTGGCGTCGATCGAAGGAGATCCGCGCCATCGATTGGAGTGCAGGGATATCGGCGATGCGGCAGCCATCACCCGCCTCCTGGCCTGTCATAAACCGCGCGCGATCGTGCACTTCGCCGCGGAAAGCCATGTGGATCGCTCCATTCACGGGCCGGAAGAATTCATTCAGACCAACATTGTGGGGACGTTTCGCTTGCTCGAATCGGTGCGCGGGTATTGGACCGAGTTATCGGGGGCAGATCGAGATCGGTTCCGCTTCCTCCAGGTGTCCACCGACGAAATCTATGGGTCACTCGATCCAGATGAGCCGGCCTTCACAGAAGATCGTCGATGTGAGCCGAACAGCCCCTATTCTGCCAGCAAAGCCGCTGCCGATCATCTGGTGCGCGCCTATCACCACACGTACGGGTTACCCGTCCTCACGACCAATTGCTCAAACAATTATGGCCCCTTTCAATTCCCTGAAAAACTCATTCCACTGGTCATCCACAACGCGCTCGCCGATCGGCCATTGCCTGTCTATGGCGATGGGCGACAAATTCGAGATTGGCTCTATGTCGAGGATCATTGCTGCGCGATCCGACGAGTCTTGGAGGCCGGGCAAGTCGGTCACACATACAATATTGGAGGAGGAAATCAACGTACCAATCTGGAGGTTGTGCGGGCGCTTTGCAGTATCCTCGATGAATATGAGCCCAGAAACGATGGCAAGAGTTACGGGGAGCAGATTACTTTTGTGCAGGATCGGCCCGGGCACGACCACCGTTATGCCATCGACGCGTCAAAAATTCAGCGGGAACTAGGATGGAAGCCCGGAGAAACCTTCGAAACAGGCATACGAAAAACGGTGCGCTGGTATCTGGATAATCAGCGTTGGATAGACAACGTGACGAGTGGGGCCTACCGCCACTGGATCGAGAAGCAATACAGCGTATGAAAATTCTTCTGCTCGGAAAAGAAGGACAAGTCGGGTGGGAGCTGCACCGTGTTTTGTCGACCATGGGAGACCTCGTCGCATCGGAACAACATGAGCTGGACTTGGAATATCTTGATGGCGTGCGTCGGTGGGTCCGTCAACATGCACCGGATATCATCGTGAATGCAGCAGCGTACACGGCCGTGGATCGAGCCGAATCGGAGCCGGAGAAGGCGCACCGGATTAACGCTGAAGCGGTCGGTCTGATCGCCGAAGAGGCTCATCGGCTCAATGCCTGGCTGGTGCATTACTCGACGGACTACATTTTCGACGGTGAGAAGACTTCTCCATATGAGGAAGACGATCCGGCCAATCCACTGTCGGTGTATGGCAGGACCAAATTCGAAGGAGAAGAGCGTATTCGTGAGCAGCATGCCAAGCATATGATTTTTCGCACCAGTTGGGTGTATACAGCGCGCGGGAAAAATTTTATCAAGACAATATTGCGGCTCGCCAAGGAAAAGGAGCGATTGGAGATCATTGTCGATCAGCATGGCGCACCGACCAGCGCAGAACTCATCGCGGACGTCACCGCCCTCGCGCTCCATCGGGTCGGACACATGGAGAGCTCGACCGGTGTGGCCGGCACCTACCACCTGGTTGCACAGGGCGAGACGAGCTGGCACGGATATGCGCAGTATGTATTGAACGTGGCGAAGGAGATCGGGGTTTCTTTAAAGGCCGCCCCCGAAGAGGTCTATCCCATTCCGACCGAGGCGTACCCCTTGCCTGCAAAGCGGCCGCTCAATTCCAGGCTCAGCTCCTCGAAGCTGACCCGTACTTTTTGCGTGCATTTGCCCGATTGGCGCGATCACGTCCGTCGAGTCATTCAAGAACTAACGGACCGAGGCGGGCGGTGATCCGCAAAGGCATTATTCTCGCTGGAGGTACGGGATCCCGGCTCCATCCCGCGACCTTGGCGTTGTCCAAGCAACTCCTCCCGGTTTTCGATAAGCCCATGATTTATTACCCGCTCAGCACCCTGATGCTGGCGGGCATTCGCGACATCCTCATCATTTCAACCCCGCAA
This sequence comes from Nitrospira sp., assembly GCA_030456405.1. Next base: position 2,442 of record JAKDNQ010000050.1, on the reverse strand, counting down.
GATACGCCGCGATTTCAGCAACTTCTCAGGAGCGGCGCGCAATGGGGGCTGAACCTGTCCTATGCGGTGCAACCCACGCCGGATGGGTTGGCTCAGGCGTTCATCATCGGCGAATCGTTTCTCAGGCAGGATCCGTCTGTGTTGGTCCTCGGCGACAATATCTTTTACGGTCACGACTTTCATCACTTGCTGGGGCGCGCCATGAAGCGGAGCGACGGGGCAACCGTCTTTGCCTATCACGTGCACGATCCGGAGCGCTATGGAGTGGTGGAATTTGACGCGCAGGGGAAAGCCAGCAGTCTCGAAGAAAAGCCCCTGTCGCCCAAGTCGAGCTATGCCGTCACCGGCTTGTATTTCTACGACGCGGACGTCGTGAAGCGCGCAAAGACCCTCGCGCCATCCGCGCGGGGTGAACTGGAAATCACGGACTTGAACTGGCTCTATCTGAAGGAAGGCTTGCTCAATGTCGAGATCATGGGACGAGGATATGCCTGGTTGGACACCGGGACCCATGAGTCGGTGCTGACGGCGAGTCAGTTCATTGCCACGGTGGAGCACAGACAGGGACTGAAAGTTGCGTGCCCTGAAGAAATCGCCTATCGGAATAAATGGATCGATGCGGCCCAACTGGAACAGCTCGCTCAGCCCCTGCAGAAAAACGGATATGGAAAATACCTGTTGAGGGTGCTGAACGAGCCGATTTTTTGAACCATCGCCGTATCCGTACCGATGCGAAAGCGTTGCGGTGATACAGCCCACAATCGCGAGGGAAGGGTCGTTTCTTTCCCTATGAATAGTATCCAGTTGGCCATACCTGATGTGGTGGTGTTCGAGCCACGGGTCTATAGGGACGAACGGGGGTTCTTCTTCGAGAGTTTTAATCAACGAATATTTGAGGAGGCCATTGGCGCACACGTCGTCTTTGTCCAAGATAATCACCTGCTCGTCGAAACATGTGCTGAAAGGGCTGCACGATCAAATCAAACAACCGCAAGGCAAACTAATCCGAGTCGTTGCCGGCGCCGTGTTCGATGTGACCCTCGATATTCGGAAACGCTCGCCCACGTTTGGCCGATGGGTTGGGGAACTCCTCAGCGCAGACAACAAAAAACAACTTTGGATTCCCGAAGGGCTTGCGCACGGGTTTGTCGTGCTGTCCGAACAGGCCGAGATGTTGTATAAAACGACAGGCTACTGGGCGCCGGAACACGAGCGGTGCATTGTCTGGAACGATGCAACCGTGGGGATCGAGTGGCCGATCGAGGGGTCCCCTGAGACTGTCCGCAAAAGACGCACAAGGTGTGGCCTTCTTATCGGCGGAAGTGTTCACGTGAGACCCTGGCAGGGTGCGGGAACACCGCACCGACGCAACCGCCCAGATGTCGACGGACTGGTTCAATATGAGAGTTTTGCCGTTCTGACGCCGGAGAGCGGCTGTGGCGCCTGCCCAGCCGCATAGGATGAAGGTTTGAAAGGAAGTACAGCCGCCCATATGACGACGACGAAGAAGATGCTTCCCAAACGGCATGCAGCCGAAAAAACCAATAGTCGTATCGGACTGCTCGTGGTCGGTATGCACCGGAGCGGAACTTCAGCGGTCGAGAAAACCATCAATCTATTGGTGCGGAGTTGCCAAGCCATTTGATGCCTGCTCACGCTGAATTTAATGCTGTCGGTTATTGGGAACCGCAAGAGGTTGCCGATCTTAACGATCAGATACTGGTGGCGGCTGGTTCGTGCTGGGATGATGTGTTGCCGATCGATCCTGACAAGCTGGCCCCAGAGGCGCTACATGAATTCAAGCGCCGCGCAGAAGAAATTCTGACCCAGGACTTCAACGAGTGTCGCTGGTTTGTCCTCAAGGACCCTCGTATCGGGCGGCTCCTCCGTCTATGGGTTCCGGCTGTGGAGGCACATGGGGCTCAGCCGAGGGTGGTTATTCCGATCCGTCACCCGCTGGAAGTGGCGGCCTCATTAACATCGCCGTGAGGGATTTTCCGAAGACAAATCGGTGTATCTGTGGTTGCGTTATACGGTCGATGCCATTCGCGACTCCAGAAGCGTGCCGCGCGCCATCATTCTTTATGATGAGTTGATGCAGGATTGGCGGGCGGCGGTCGAGCGTTTGGGGAGCGACATTCATGGGAGGTGGCCGAAAAAGCTAGACTCCGATAAGCAGCTTCGTCATCATACCTATAGCGGCACCCATTTTCAGGGCGGCGGGTTGGTGGATCGTTTTGCGGACGATCTCTATGTTGCCCTTTGTAAGCGAGCCGGCGGTCTTGAAGGGTTGGTCGATTCTATCCATGAGCAGTTGGGGGTTGTTGAAAAGGTGTTGGCGCCACTTCAGCAAGCTCCAACCGAAAGATCAGCCCTGTCACCCAGGAGAAGGGGCTACTTGGGCAAGAGTTTGAAGACAAGGGGCGGCATGTGGAGCTGCTG
>JAKDNQ010000196.1 GCA_030456405.1 Nitrospira sp. | reverse complement strand
GATGGCGCTTGAGAATCGTGTCCAGCTCGGCCGGAACGTCAATGACGACCTTTGACCGCGCTCCACCGATAGGTTTACGGTTCATCAGAATACTCCTTGCCCAGTGGCAAATAAGGGTTGTTATGACGCCGATTCTAGCACAGTTCCAGCAAAGTTAAATCGGATTGAATCGTCTTCCCCTAGCTCAAGTGCAAATGGCTAAAGCCGATGACGGAGATGCAAGACCGTCGTTCGTGAAGCGTATCTCGTTTCAGATCAGACTCACGAAGGGATGAACGCCGAGAGGGGAGTGCCGAACGAATAATCGGCAAGCAGGCCCACCGCGCGCCGCGAAAATATGTGATTGCAAGACGCGACCCCAATTCTTCTCGTCCTATCCACCAATCGGGATAGACTGTGCGTGAGAAAAGTTCATGGCTTCGTGCCTTGCTCAACGCCAATTTGCGGGCCGATGTACTTCATAACGGAGCGGGCATCGTAAGCATTAGGCACCCCTTCTGGCTTGGTCCCCTTGAAAGATTTGATGATAAGGGTTGAGTTTGGATAGACCACAGGTACAACAGTTGTTGGTGCGTAGGTGGTAGTTGTCCTTCCGTATGCAGTAGAGCCATAGGTATTGATCGTCGTATTGCTCGTGCTGCCGCCGGGCATTACCATAGCCATTGAGGTGGAGTTGTTTGCATCACTGGCAATGACAAAATAATCGAACCCGTTTTCAACAGTGAGTTCGGATGCGCGAAATAAGGCATGCATTGAGGTAGTTTGCTGACTTGTGAGACCGTTTGTGTCGACGCTGATCGAGAAAGTGTTCTCGTCGATTCGAGCGTCGGTGAAGCCACCGAGTATCCCATATTCCCCATACGGTGTGGCGCATGCCGACAGTGTGGCCACCATAAAAACTACCGCAAGTTTTTTCATTGTGTGATTTCCCCGTGCTAAAAGCTAATGATAACGAAAGCTAGCCGGCGCGCGTCCTTAGCGCGTCCGTGGTCAATGCATTGTGAGCTGTTGTTCGACTTCTTGCATCTGTTAGGGGATGGGGCCACTTCACAATGCCCCTTTCGTGAATTTAAGGGGTCTGAGACTGGGTCTGAGACCCCTTTATGCTTCTCACCTCCAACTCAGAAAAGTTCCATCCGTCGATATCATCTTTGTATGGGAGTATTGCCGAGAGGGGCGGTGGAGTGGGAATGGCGAATCCGAACCGCCGCTTCGTGTCGAGCGAAAAAGAAGGGCGGCGATTCGGTCCACCGATTCTGTTAGGCAACTCTGCTCTAATCATCTTTTTGTCATGGATTTCTTGGTGACCGACTTCAGGAATTCTACGATACGAGTTGTCGGATAGGACTCTGACGGAGCACCAACGTACATGCTGAAAATTGAAGAGTCACCGTAGTAAATCACGTTTTCATAGGTCACGGCTCTTGGTTTTCCAGCGTCGTCGAGTATCTTTGTCCCTCGCATACTGGCGCGCCGCCCTAGGGCCGTGGACTCGTATTTGAACTCGGGAGCGGTGATGCCGTTGTGAAACGCATAATCTCTGAGCTTAGAAATCACCGACTCTTTTGTCTCGCCCGCACTGAACCCTATGGGCATCGACATAACTTCAACTCTCTGGAAGGAGTCATGGGCACGAAGTTCGGCGCGCGTACCTTTTAGCTGCACCCCGTCGGTCGTAACTCCCTCGAACTCTTCGACTGTCGGGCTCGCGCTGAAAGTGACAGCAAAGTCGGAACTCGGGGGTGCGAACACAGTCGCAACACCGACAGCACCAAAATTTCCTTCCGTCTTTTTTTCGTATTCCAAGGCCATGGTAAGCGGGGCCATTGCCAAACCTATAGCAATTGCAAACGTGAACATAAATTGAACCGTCGTCATCTTGCGACGTGTAATCACCGATGTGAGCCAAGAGAGATCTGCGAGCACAAGGGAGGTGATGAACATAACCACGTTGCTGCTGAGAGCGTAAGCCCAGGGAACCTCGTGGCTATTGGGTTCTGTAGGAAAGACCATTGCGATTGCCAGGCAGACCGTGAAAAGAGCCAGCCACCATGTTTTGTGGTTGCAGAAGACATTGCCTGTGATCGGTGGTGGCACTGATGATTTCGTGGGGATTGGTGGAAACACGCTTTGTTCCATGTGTTGTGGGGCGTGGCTGTCGACAAACTAGTAAGTCTGTTGCGAACTGCCGTGCAGCATAGCAAGACAGTCAAAATAATTCGCTATGGGTGAGTCTACTGCAAAGTCCAATGCTGTCAAGCCACAGTAGAAATGTCCTCTTTCTCCATAGTAGAAATGTCCGGTTTATGAGATGGCCACCGCCGCGTGTGCGTCTCGTGTCGGCAGCAGTCGTTTGTGCCACGGATGAGCCGAGGTCGGCTTGCTCGGACGCCGAGGGACTTGGGCCTTGGGAGGCTCAGTCACTCTCGCGGGACGAGCGGGGATGGCGTGATAGTCCAGTGGTCGGCCGTGGTGCGTGATCCGCATCGTCCCATCCACCCACTCTTCGACCATGACATGGGTCGCTCGAAGCCAGCAGTCTATCAACGAAGAGGACATTTCTATGTTGGCAAAAGCGAACATTATCATTGTGGGATTACACTACAAAGTCCAATGCGTATCTACAGATCACCATTCAGAATGATCTGTCCAAGATTGCTTGTGCTTCTCCCCGCTGGATGCCATCGCTGGTGGTACCACTGCGCCCGTCGAGCGAGCACATTCTGATCGTGCGCGCTCCGGGAGCAGACGACCGCACGAGATTTCCCAATCTTTCTTTTTCCTTCTTTGGGGGGTGGCCTGGTTGAACCCCAACTGCGCGCGTCCAACGAGGGTCTTCCGATACCGCGCGTTGGGCGAGCATAGGAGACCAACAGGCCGTCATCTTCCTTCTCGTATATCTCTCCCTTCGTTTCTCAGCAGGGTGGCCTGGATTGGTCCCTTACCGCGCGCATCGAACGAGCACAGTTTCACCGTGCGCGTTCTGCGAGCGAGAGGGACCATCCAGGTTGCCCTGCCCATCTCTTGACTGCCCTTTCCACCGGCTCCTATAATCTCCTCAAGCTTCTTCCTGTAACCGACTGAATCATTTAAAAAAATGGCAGAATTTACACACTTCAACGAGTCTGGGCGGGCACGGATGGTCGATGTCAGCGCGAAAGACTCGACCGAGCGAGTTGCGATCGCTCAGGCCATAGTTTTTCTCCAGCCGGAAACCCTTGAAAAGATTCAACGGGGCAAGATTGCCAAGGGCGATGTTCTGTCCGTTGCGCAGGTTGCCGGTGTGATGGGAGCTAAGAAGACACCGGATCTCATTCCTATGTGCCATCCTATTCTTCTCACCAGCGTCGATATCTCATTTAAAGAAGAGCCTCAGCCGGATCGTGAAGGCCGCTGTTCGATCAACATTGTCGCGACAGCGAAGACGACTGGGCCGACCGGGGTGGAGATGGAAGCGATGACGGCAGCTTCGGTCGCAGCACTGACGATCTACGATATGTGCAAGGCCATCGACCGCGGGATGAGTTTCAGCAATGTTTGTTTGCTCTCAAAATCCGGCGGCAAATCGGGAACCTATTCAAAGCAAGACTAAGGCAAGGCTGACGATGGTGACCATCACATTATTCGGCATGACCAAATCGCTGGCAAGGGGGCAGAGTTCTCTCGCGCTGGCACTGGCAAATGGGCGGCATGTGAAAGATCTCGTTGAGCTTCTCAATACCGACTATCCGATGATCGGGGAGTTGATCCACAACAAGAAAGTCCTGGTATCGGTGAATCAGGAGATTGCCCACGAGGATACGACGATTCAGGATGGCGACGAGGTAGCGCTGCTGCCGCCGTTTGCCGGCGGAGGTCGTCAGGATGTTGAAACTGCCTGCCAGCTTCGTTCTCGCATCGCTTAGAGGCTCAACGTACCGAAGCGTACGCCTCGCCTCTTCGCTCGCTGCGGCCTTGCTGGACAACCAGTTTGAACATCCTGGTAGGCCAAAGTAATTTCGTAAGGAGTGTGTGCATGAGTAATTCAGTGCCATCCAACGACACCCTGTTGGCCCGCGTGCAACGGGAAGATTTCTCTGTGGATGCGGAGATCAATCGAGTGCGGGCTCGTTCGAAGCGCATCGGCGGCATATCGATCTTTCTCGGGACGGCACGGGATCGATCCAAAGGACGGGATATCGACAGCATGACCTTCGAGCACTACGAAGGGATGGCTCAAGCGAAGTTGCGCGAAATCCGCGAGAGGGCCTTGAAGGATTTCGACATCATCGAGGTCGCAATCCTGCACCGGTATGGCGAAATCAGCATCGGTGAGAACATTGTGTTGATTGTCGTGGGGGCTGAGCATCGGGCCGAGGCGTTTCGCGCCTGCGAATGGGCGATTGCTGAATTGAAACGAATTACCCCTATCTGGAAACTTGAACACACCCCGGAAGGCGAAGTCTGGGTAGAGGAACATCCTTAAGAGGCGTGAATCGTGAAACGTGAAACGTTCATGATAAATCGAGAAATCTATGACTGACCAGTTACCAACAAGGGCTGCCGTGGTCGATATATACGGCCGGCCGCTTCGCAGCCTGCGTTTGTCTGTGACGGATCGATGCAATCTCCGTTGCTCGTATTGTATGCCGGAGCAGGATTATGTCTGGCTGCCGCGCGAAGATGTGCTGACCTTTGAGGAAATGGCGCGGTTGACCGGCTATTTCACTGATCTTGGTGTAGATCGTGTGCGATTGACCGGCGGAGAGCCGTTGCTTCGACGTAATATGCCAGAATTGATTCGGCTGTTGCTTCAAAACCAGTGGGTGACGGATATCGCGCTGACGACGAATGGCATCCTTCTTGCGGATCAGGCCGAGGCGCTGTATGAGGCTGGGCTCCATCGTGTCACGGTCAGCC
>JAKDNQ010000603.1 GCA_030456405.1 Nitrospira sp. | reverse complement strand
CAAACGGGGGAGGGATGGATATTGGCGGCTGAGACGCTACAGCAAAGACTACAAAGCCTTGCTTGGGTTGGCCAGAGACATCGAGAACCGTCTTCGCCTGAATGGACATCAGGCGACGATTGCGTACAAAGCCAAGTTTGTTAAGGCGGGAAACATTCACGGATCTTTTATGACGATCCCGGCGGCAGGCGTATTGCCGGGAATGTTCGTGCCTGTCGTCCAGGGAGATGAAATCATTCTGGATGTTGTCGAATCGGCTGAGTGGGAGGATAACGCCGAGAGGAGGCCTTTCTATGATCTTGAGGTTGAACACTCGCACAACATTGTGAGCGGAGGGGTAATCTCTCACAACTCGATCTATGGGTTCCGCGGCGCCACGTTCAAGAACATCATGGAGTTCCCATCGCTCTTTCCCGGTACCACCATCTATAAGCTGGAAGAGAATTACCGCAGCACACAGCCGATCCTGAATCTCGCGAACACCATTATCGAAGAGGCGAAGGAAAAGTACAGCAAGCATCTTTTCACGAGGAAGCTCGATGGACCGTTGCCGGTGTTGGTGGAGGCGGCAGGGGAGAATGCCCAGTCGCGCTTCATTGCGCAGAAGATTTTGGAGTTGCGGGAGGAAGGGGTTCCGCTCGGAGAAATGGCGGTGCTGTTTCGGTCGAGCTTTCACTCGTTCGATCTTGAAATCGAGCTCTCACGTCACGGACTGCCGTTTGTCAAGCGTGGCGGGGTGAAGTTTATCGAAACGGCACATGTGAAGGATCTGCTGGCTCACTTACGTGTGGTGGTAAACCCGTTGGATGCCGTGAGCTGGCATCGCGTGCTGATGCTCGTGGAAGGTGTGGGGCCAAAGAAGGCAAAGGATGTCATGGCCGCACTGGTGAAATCGGATAAGCCCTATCACACACTGTGCGAGATGACGGGGCGATCTGGTAAAGGACTCAGGGACTTAGCCTTGACGCTCGAAAGCATTGCCGGATCCGGAGACCTTCGACCGGCAGAGCGCGTGAATCATATTTATGAGTACTACCTGCCTATTCTGAAGACCCAATACGACGACTATCCCAAGCGCATGCGGGATCTGGACCATTTACAGACGATCGCGGAGGGGTATCAGGAGGTCGAAACATTTCTCGCGGATTTGGCGTTGGAGCCGCCGGATGGGAGTGTCGCCGGCGTGGAGGCGACCGATCGAGACGACGAGCGATTGGTATTGTCCACGATCCATTCTGCCAAGGGTCTTGAGTGGCAATGTGTATTTGTCATCTGGATTGTGGATGGAAGATTCCCATCGGTCTATTCGTTTAGTGAAGACGAGGGATTGGAAGAGGAGCGCCGGTTGTTCTATGTCTCCGTCACGAGAGCAAAACGGCATTTGTATTTAACCTACCCGGTCAATGTGTTTGACAGGGGAAGTGGGATGATCCTGTCGAAGCCGTCCCGGTTTTTGGACCCGGTGTCGGCGGGACAGCTGGAACAATTGGTTTTGATGGAGGAGGGTGGGCAGCATGACTGGTATTCTCGCGAAGATCATTAGCCGGATGCTGAAAAAGGCCGCCAGCTTTGTTCTCGGTTCGACAAAATCCTCAAC
>JAKDNQ010000195.1 GCA_030456405.1 Nitrospira sp. | reverse complement strand
CCTTCAAACAGTCCTTGCTCTCGTTGTTCCAGATCACATCAGACAGGTTGGACATACGCGCCACGATCTGCGCCGCCACGCCGCCCGTGCCGCCGAACAACCCACACCAGCCCAGGGTCACAAAACCCCAGTGCAACGGCGCCGCGAAGAGTTCATCGACGAACCAGAAGGCATGCCCCCACTCGTTGAGGCCCACGTTGGGCAGAATCATCATCGGCCCGACGATTGCTCCCACCAAGGGGAACGAGACGCCCTTGCTGAACTGCGGCAGCCGAGTCATAGCATACAGATAGCTCGCCACCCCGCACGTAATGTACAGCGGGAACGTGAAGTAGAACGCAATGATATGGCTCGCCGTGAAGCTTGTATCGCGGATGATCACCTGGTGCCACGACGCGTCCTGCTCGAGGGTAAAGCTCCCTGCCCAATACACGCCGAAGACGTAAACCGCGAGCCATCCCATAAAATAAAAATACCGTTTGAGTTCCGTCTTGGGATCCACGTTGGCCACGTTGCGATCCCGCGTCGTCCAAAGCCAGCCCAAGATCGCGGACGCGTTGATGATGTTAGCTATCACGTTAAAGCGCCAGAGGTTCATCCAGACATTTTCGAATTCCGGCGTCATCGAATCCAAGCCGTGGGAGAAGCCGAAGACACGCTGAAATACGACCTCGGATCCCACCGCTGCCAACATGGTGAACCAACCGATCTTGAGGGGCCTGGAATCATACCAGAGCGACATGTCATATCCGGGGTCGCTCCCTCCCATTGTTGCTGTACTTGCCATAGTCTTAACCTCCTTCATGTGCTTGAGGACCACCTCTATTGGTTGGTCCTGGACGTCTCTGCGAAAGATCTTGCCTGTTATTTCCACCTCCTCCTTTCTATGAGATCCACACAGGCAACCGTCAATCCATGATGACGCACATGAGCAATTCACATTCCAGCAGAGATCTCGCATGACGTAGCCATCGATGATGCTGAAACTTCCAAAGAATCAGCGGTTACGCTCGGATATCTCTGCCGCAAAACAATGAATGGCTGAGGACGACCTGCTGAATTATCAGCACGCGCCGAAAAATCAGCATTCACTTGGAACACTCACTGGGCTGCGCGAGAAACCAGACGAAGAAGGGCGAGAAGATCGAGATCTAATTTGGATTTGAGACCAAGGGTCATCTATGTGGCTGAATGAACACAATGTCGCGTGGTACCCGTTCTTATCATGAAGGCTAATGACTATTGGCGAGAGCCAGGTGTATTATTGATGTCCTGTGATATGATCTAGATGCTTTCGCGTTCGTCGGAGGAGAGAGGCCCTCAATCGGCAATCCTCTATTGAAGACTTCATCAGGAGTGTAGGCTATGCGCATAGACGGAACCAAAGAGTTCGTCATTGCGTCAGCAAGACGACAGACAGCCGAACATCCCTCTTAGCTGGCCATGACGAAACCTGCCCCTATTCAGGAGGGAACATATGAACACCGACCATCACACTGAAACCGATCCGCGATCAGGCACGCTCGATGACCTCTCCTATACCTTTGAAGACCGTACACAGGCCGAGGCATTGCTTGCCGGAGAAAATCGCTTGCTCGAGATGCTCGCCACCGGATGTACGCTCTCAGAATTCCTTGATGCCTTGTGCCGCCTCATCGAAAATATTGCGAGCGGATCTATCTGTGGAATTGTGCTGGTAGATCCAATCAGCAATCGACTGAAGCACGGTGCAGCGCCCAGTCTTCCCCTCAGCTACAACGAGTCGATCCATGGCAGACCCGTGAATATCTATTCAGGTCCATGCGCCATGGCTGCATTTCTCAAAGAACAAGTGATTGCCGCAGATGTCGCGTCGGACACACGATGGGATACATACGAATGGCGTGCTCTGGCAATGGCACACGGACTGCGGGCTTGTTGGTCCACTCCGATACGGTCATCCGATGAAACAGTATTGGGCACCTTCGCGATTTACTCGCGCGAACCTGGTAGCCCTAGTGCGTACCATCAACACCTCATCGGACAGATCACGCATCTGGCGACGGTAGCTATTGAGCATAAGCATAGGGAGGAGAAGCTCCGCCAAGATGAACGGGAGCTGCGGCGCATCACCGATGCCATCGATCAACGCATTGCTGTCCACGGGCCTGACGGGAAAATGCTCTATGCGAATCGAGTGATGCTCGAATATAGCGGTCTGAGCTTAGAAGACGTCATGGCGGATGATTTTCGCGCACGGCTCGTGCATCCCGATGATTTGGAGCGATCACGGGTCGAGCGCCAGCAGGGGCTCGAACACGGAACCCCGTTTGAACTTGAGCTGCGTGCTCGCCGGAAGGACGGGCAGCACCGCTGGTTTCTAGTCCGCTATAACCCGTTCCGGGACGATGAGGGACGGATCATTCGCTGGTATTCGACGGGAACCGACATCGACGACCGCAAACGGGACGAAGAGAGGACTCAAAAAGAAAACTTGGCATTGCGCGAAGAGATCGATCACTCTTCGATGTTCGAGGAAATCGTCGGATCATCTCAAGTCATCCGGAACATATTGACGCAAGTCACCAAAGTGGCGCCTTCAGATTCCACGGTACTCGTGCTGGGTGAGACCGGGACGGGCAAGGAGCTGATCGCACGGGCCATTCACAAGCGCTCAAAGCGGTCGTCCCGGGCGTTTATTACCGTCAATTGCGCGGCGATCCCCGCGTCGCTCATTGCCTCCGAGCTGTTTGGACACGAGAAAGGCGCATTCACCGGCGCGCTCCAACGGCGTCTCGGGCGATTTGAACTGGCCGATGGCGGGACAATCTTCCTTGACGAGATCGGGGATCTGCCTGCCGAAACCCAAATCGCGCTCCTGAGAGTCCTGCAAGAGGGGGAAATTGAACGGGTCGGCGGCAGCCAATCGATTTCCGTTGACGTGCGCGTGCTGGCCGCCACAAATCGCGACCTGAAGGCAGCCATGGCGGCAGGCACATTTCGCCAGGATCTCTTCTACAGGCTCAATGTCTTTCCAATCCAGATTCCCTCACTGCGCGAACGGATGGACGACATTCCGTTACTCGTCACGTACCTGATTGAGCGTTATGCGAAGAAGGCAGGGAAACAGATTAGGAATATACAGAAAGAGACCCTTGAGCTGTTTCAGGCCTACGATTGGCCCGGCAACATTCGCGAGCTACAGAATGTCATCCAACGGGCGGTCGTGTTGTGCGAGAGCGAAACATTTTCCGTCGACGAGACCTGGTTGAAACGGGAAAAACACCGGCTGTCGGGCTCGGTGATTCCCCTAGGCGCCACACTTGCCGAGCATGAAAAGGACATCATTGAAGCGGCGTTGGCGGATTGCGGAGGCCAGGTCGCGGGCTCGACTGGCGCCGCTGCCAAGCTTGGACTCCCGAGACAGACGCTTGAGTCGAAAATCACGGCCCTGGGAATTAACAAGCATCGCTTCAAGACTCGACAAGCCGACTACGCACGATAAAAGGCCAAACGTTGTTTGGGCGCCGCCACCGGCGAGAACCGGCCTCTCGTGAATCATTGCGTTTGTTTTAGGCGACTCCTCTGACCCCGCACCCGCTCACTATCCTCCACGCAATCCGACCGAGAATTGAAATTTCACCGAATACTCCTGCCTCTTTTGCCGATCATTCAGCAAATGCTGAAATTTCGGCAGCTGTTCCTATACCAAACACAAGCATCTCAAGGGTTTACAACTGGCCTCTTCGTTGCACTCGTTTCATATCATCCAGGTTGCAGAGGTCACAGATGACAATAAAGTTTGTAAAAGAAACCCGACGTCTCAAGACGATGATTTGTCTAAGCGGTCGGTTGCAAGCGAAGCATCTGGAGGAATTGAAGACGCAACTGGAAGGAAGTCGGTCGCGGATTGCGCTGGACCTCAACGGAGTGACGCTCGTGGATGTCGAGATCGTTCGATTTCTGAACGGCTGTGAAGAAGGCGGTGTCGAGCTCCTCAATTGCTGGCCGTACATACGGGAGTGGATGATCCGTGAGAAAGGCAGGGAAGGATAAGGCGGTGCAGTTTTGATAACCAAATCGACCCACACACAAGAGGAGGGAATTCCAATGTCAAATACTACTGTGCAAAACAACGATCACAGCATGAAGCACATCATTTTCATTATTCTTGCTGCCGTCACTGTTATGTGTCTGGTGTTGGCATCCGGTTACTTCCAACCTTAGCCGTTGGGATAGCGAGTACCGATTAAAACTGAATGCGACGATGTTGCGAATGTCCATAATTATCCGACGGATTTCTATCTCTCAGCTCTTCAGCAAGGAGCCTAAGAAAGCACGACAGGTCAGAATCTTTCACTCTTCTTAAAGTCGTGACAGAGAAAGGAACTCATCGCGATGCCAGTGAATAAAAAAATCTCCTTTTCGGTCCTGTGTGTCTTTCTCACGATTGGGGCAGTCATGTTCGTGCACAATTTCATCACGCCCATGCAGATGCTTGAAGAGGTTCCGTATAGCGAATTTAAGACGCTCCTGGCGGCCGGCAACGTGGAGGAAGTCACGGTCACTCGTCAGTCATTGCTCGTGAAACTGAAGCCGGAAGAGGGATCCAAAGAGCCGAAGCTGTTTACGACTGTCCGGGTTGAAGATGCTGATTTAGTCAAGGAACTCAACGCGCGCAACGTCAAATTCACCGGCATGATTGAGAGTACGTTCTTGAGAGACATCATTTGGTGGGTCATTCCTGCGCTGATCTTTGGCGGTATCTGGTTCTTTGTGATTCGACGCCTCGGACAGGGTCTCGGTCCGGGTCGAAAAGGGTTCATGACGGTGGGGCAGTCGAAGGCGAAGATCTATGCGGAGAAGGATACGAAAGTTACTTTCGCGGATGTAGCCGGCGTGGAGGAGGCGAAAGAAGAACTGCGCGAAGTGA
>JAKDNQ010000602.1 GCA_030456405.1 Nitrospira sp. | reverse complement strand
CATCCGCCATAGTCACATGATAGTCACAACTGGTCACAAAGGCAAGAGCTGACCATCTTCAAGAAGAGGTGAATAAAAGGGTCGCGGGATTCATTTTTTGCTCTCAGCCAGCCCCGCCTCAACTCCCAGCACGTTCTATCATGCGATCGTCCGTGGGAATCGCCGCGCCACAATCTTTCACGTCCATGAGGACGAAAGAGGCGGGATCTGGATCAGACGATCCCGAGGAAGACGGCCAGAGAGCGGTCGACCTGCAGCATGATCTCGTTATCAAGCGACCCAATGAGAGCGCCGATGGCATCCTGCGGCACGGTGACGATTTTATCAATCATGATCAGGGAGGGCTGTTTGAGGCCGTTTTCTGGCGAGGGCCCAACGGAGAGGCGGAAGAGGGGCGCATCGATGATTTCGGTCGTCAGGAGACAGATGGTGACGCTACCTAGCGAGGAGAAGAGATTCGATTGTAGGATGAGGACGGGCCGCGGCTTGCCGCTGTAATGACCCTTGGCGGCGACGGCGACAAGGTCGCCGCGTTTTATGCGTTGTCCCAAGCGGCGATCTCCGAGATGAAGTCGAGAACCGGCTTTTCTTGGGCGGAGCGGGCCGCAAGGCGGGCCTGCCGGCGGCATTCAGCAGAAAATCCCGCCGCGCGGGTATCCGGAACCCAGATCTGGACGGGCCTTAAGCCCTTACGGCGCAGCCGGCGCCGGTAGCGGCTCTGCTTCTCCTTCGAGGTCAGGTGCGTATCCGTGGACATGGTCTATTCCTTCCGTGTTTTGCGTCCTAGTAACATGTTACCACATCTTGAAGTCACGTGTTAATGAATTCCGATGGGATGGCGCGAGTCCTTAATTGTTCCTGCTAAAGTAGCGATATCCCCACCGCCTGAAATCTCGGCGCCTCCGGCCGTAAATCTCGACCGACGCCCTGCATTGCACGTCGCCCGTATTGCGGCAGAATCTTCTTGCCGAACTGTGCCAAGAAATCCCTCCGGATCGGCCCCGTGCCGACCAATCGTCTGCTGATCATTGCCATGAGCGGCGGGATGCGAGAGGCACTGTAAGTCCATGAAAGCATGTTGTTCCCTGTAGCATTCAATCCCTTTGATTGGTAGATTAAGGGCATGATCACGACGCCTAGCCATCACACTGTGGTGACCATCCGAACTTCATCATGGGCTGGACCGCTGAGCTTGGATCGATAGCCACCATGCCCCACGAGGCCACACTCATTTATAACACCACGCTGCTCCGTCAGGCGGTATTCGCGTTTTGGCGGCGCTCCGTCGGTGTCGGCTTCTTTGTTGCGCTGTTCATTGCCGCAATCGGTCTCGTCGTACTCGTAGCGCTGGGCCAGTCCTCTTGGATCATCGGTGGGCTTGCGGCCGTGCTGGCGGTGGGCGTCGCATTCGCCATCGTGGTCTATGCCGTGCATTATCGTCGATCGCTGCAAAAGTTTCGCCAGATGGACAAACCTCAAGCCCTGTTCCGCGCTGAGGAGTCCTCGTTCACTATGATTTCCGACATCGGCACGACCACGCTCCAGTGGTCCGCGGTCAAGGAGCTGTGGCAGTTTTCGAACGTGTGGCTGTTGTTGTA
>JAKDNQ010000194.1 GCA_030456405.1 Nitrospira sp. | reverse complement strand
AACATGTCCTCGGTCAGGCAGGCGATCGTATCCAGCAACTCAAACAGACGCTGCTCAACGTCGACAATCACGTTCGCGAGCTTAAGCTGGAAACGATTCATGATGAACTCCTGACTCTACAACGGGATCTGAGCCTTCGCACCGCGGGCCTCGAACGGTTCACCGTAGTCCGAGACTCAACAGTCATTGGGAAGAGACTGGCTGAGGTCCTATTGCCTCCGTCGGTTCGTCTCGTGACAATCTTGCGCGGACCATTTCTCGTATCCCCTGATGATACTTTGGTTCTCCGCGCCGACGATATCCTGATTATGATCGGACTACAGACAGACCTGACAGTGGTTGCTTCTGAGTTCACCAATGTCCGGAACGGCAAATCGGCATAAATCAATTCGACCAAGGAGAGGCAGGATGACTCACCTGCTCCGCGTCGTCAGCCTTGCGTTCATAACCGTGCTCGATATTCACACGTTCGCCGTTGCTGAGCCTGTTGCACCAAAATCCAGCGACTCCCCGGGCCTTCGCCTACTGGAAGAGATTCAAACCGTCATCACCGATCTGGCCGAATCAACAAAGCCTTCTGTCGTGAATCTCTTTCCCCTTTCCGGGCCGGGACGAGGACGTGAGTCTGCTCAAGAACGGGCCCCCAATGCCTCAGGATCAGGGTCCGGCGTCATCATTGATCCTGAAGGACACATCATCACAAATAATCATGTGATCGGCGACGCGACGGAAATTGAGGTTCGCTTTTCCGATAAAACCAAGCTGATTGCACATGTCGTCGGCAAGGATCTGGATACAGACTTAGCCATGCTCAAAGTCACGACGGACCATCCCCTCCCAAGCGCGAGATTCGGAGACTCGTCCGGCATTCGCGTCGGCCAATGGGTGCTCGCGGTGGGAAATCCGTTCGGACTCGATCAGACGGTCACACTCGGTGTCGTCAGTGGAATCGGCCGGGAAAATATTCATCTCTCGCGTTACGAAAACTTTATTCAGACAGACGCGTCGATCAATCCCGGCAACTCCGGCGGCCCACTCTTCAACTTGCGCGGCGAAGTGATTGGCATCAATACGGCCATCATTAACTTCGCCCAAGGGATAGGTTTTGCCATTCCCTCCAACATGGCCAAGCAAGTGATCCAGCAATTACTGACCCAGGGACGGGTGACACGAGGCTGGCTAGGGGTCGGCATCCAGCCGCTTACGGCGGAGTTGGCGCGCAAGTTCGGCGTGAACGAAGGCGAAGGGGTGCTGATCAACGAAGTCTTTGACAAGGACCCTGCGGCGGCAGCCGGCATCAAACCCGGTGACATCCTGACCCGTATCGACGGGACTGTGATCGATACGCCGAACCGACTCACTCGCGTCGTGGCGGGATTCCTCCCGGGATCGACGGCGAAAGTTGAAATCGTCCGTGATCAGCAGCGCGTCGTGCTGGACGTCGCCTTCATTGAACGTCGAGACCAGGCGATCATTACCTCGCTCCCCCAGGGACGTACTGAAGTCACACTCGGTTTCGATGTGCAGGATCTCACACCTGCCCTTGCTGAGAAGTTAATGATCCGTGAAAGCCGCGGTGTGCTGATCAACAAAGTGGAATCCGGAAGCCTTGCCCAATTAGAAGGCCTTCGGGAAGGCGACCTTATCAAGGAAGTAAACCGTGTGGATGTGGGGTCGGTCGGAGAGTTCAGCAGCGCAGTGTCTAAAGTCAAGCAAGGCGAAACCATTCTTCTTCGCGTGCTGAGAGAAAGTCGCACGTTTTATGTCGTGCTCAAATCGACCGACTAGCCCAGTTTGTTTGGTTTGTTTTGTTTATCTGGTTTGTTTTGTTCAACCCAAAAACCAGCCCAACCAAATAGACCAGACAGACCGAACAGACCAGATGTTCGTCAATGCGTCGCCGCATGCGTTTCCACCTTGTGGGTCTCGATAATTCGAACGGCGAGTTCACGTGGGACTTCATCATACCGCATGAATTCCATTACATAACTCCCACGTCCAGCCGTGAGCGAATTCAGCATCGTCGCATAGGTGAGCAGCTCCGCCATTGGAACAAGGGCTGTGATCTGTTCTGACTGATCTTTCGCCTCCACATGAAGAATCCGCCCTCTGCGCGCATTCAAGTCTCCGATCACCCCGCCGATATGATCCGCCGGCGCTTCGACCTCCACCGACATGATCGGCTCTAACAGGACAGGATGAGCTGTCTCCAATGCCTTTTTGAACCCCATGGATGCGGCAATCTTAAACGCCATCTCGGATGAATCGACTGTATGGTACGAACCATCGTACACTGCCACTCGGCAATCCACGACGGGAAACCCTGCCAAGCTTCCATGGTGCATGGCTTCAACCACCCCCTTCTCTACGGCTGGAATAAAGTTGCGTGGAATGGCTCCGCCGACCACTTTATTTTCAAACTTGAACCCCTCCCCACGCGGCAGAGGCGCGAGTTCCAGCCAGCAATCTCCATACTGGCCATGTCCACCGGTTTGTTTTTTATATTTGCCCTGCGCCTGTGCCGTGGCGCGAATGGTTTCGCGGTACGGAATCTTCGGCATATGCAGAACTACTTCCGCACCGTACTTGCGGCGCAATTTTTCAAGTGCAAGGTCGATATGCCATTGACCCATCCCGCTCAACACCATCTCCTTGGTATCGGCATGTCGAGAAAATTCGAGAGTCGGATCTTCTTCGATCAGCTTATGCAGTCCGAGACTGATTTTTTCGATATCAGCATTGGACTTCGGCTCAATCGCAAAGGACAACACAGGACGGGGAAGCACCGGCTTTGGATAGCAGATGGGAGCCTGTTCGTCACAGAGTGTGTCGCCAGTTTGTGTATCTTTGAGTTTCCCAATCGCGATAATCTCCCCTGCCCCGGCCGAAGATAGTGCTGTATGTTTCTTCCCCAACACGGCGTACAGATGTCCGCTTTTTTCTTTACTGCTTCGCGAGCTGTTGAACACAGTCGAGTCTGCGTGAAGAACCCCTGACAACACCCGTAGAAAAGAGAGCCGCCCGACAAACGGGTCGATGAGCGTCTTGAAGACAATCCCTGAAAATGGATCTTCACGAACGGCACGGCGATGCGCGGGCTCGCCTGTATCCGGATGCAGTCCTTCCAACGAGGTCGTCGAAGTCCGGTCCATGGGCGATGGCAACAAGTCGACGATGGCGTTGAGGAGAGGGCCGATCCCGATGTGTTTAGTCGCGGAACCGCTGTAAAGCGGGACAACCGCGCGAGTCCGGATGGCAACACGAAGCCCTTCGATCAGATCCTCCTGCGCCAGCTCACCCACCGCGAGATACTGTTCCAATAATCGATCATCGCATTCAGCCACGCCCTCCTGAATCCGCTTTCGCGCGTCAGCGGCTAACACCAGCGCATCTTCGGGTATGGGTAGCTGCTGATGCAGGGGAGTCTCCGCCCGCGACGTGATGAGGACTTGTTGGATGAGATCCAACGCGCCTTCAAGCTGGCCGCCACTGCCATAGGGCAATGACATCGGCAACGGTGTGAATCCCAGATCTCGTTGACACATCTCGCATGCCCCGTTGAGTGAGGCTCCCTCTTTATCCAATTCGTTGAGGAATAGAAGGCACGGTAAACCGAGTGCGGTGATGCGGGACCAGACTCTGACGAGCTCGTTCCGGATCCCCGATGAGGCGCCTACCACCAGCACGACGGCATCCACCGCCCGCAATGCCATCACCGTCTCGCCGAGCAAGGGCCCCGCGCCAGGAGGATCGACGAGATTGATTGTGGTGTGATTCCAGGAACAGCGGAGGAGACTGGTGCTGACAGAACTACGTCGATGTAACTCTTCCGGTTCGAAATCCGAGACAGTCGAGCCTTGGGCGATGGACCCGAGGTGGGGAACAACACCGGAGGCAAAGAGCATAGCCTCAGCCAGCGAAGTCTTCCCGGCACCGGCACTCGAAATCAGGGCCACATTTCTGAGTGACTCTCTGGCTGGCTCGCTCATGGCGCCCTCCTCATGCTAATCAGAAGATAGGTGTTCCTTCCGAAAATGACGTGGCCACCTTACATCGTGACGATTGCTCCTTTGTTCACGCGTCGGCGCCAGGGATTGTCAACCATCCTTGATCGGCAAAGCTGACATAGCGTCCATCGCCGACGACAAGATGGTCTAGAACCCGAATGCCCAGCACCTCCCCTGCCGATACCAGTCGCGCCGTTAAGACGCGATCTTCCGGGCTTGGCGTAGGGTCGCCGCTAGGATGGTTGTGCAAAAAAATTACTGCCGCTGCTGATTCTTTCACTGCGAGTGTGAACACTTCACGTGGATGGACAATGCTGAGGGTCAAACTGCCCTCCGATACTGTGGCATCGCGCATGATGCCGTGCTTGGCATCGAGTAACACCACTTTAAAAATTTCGTGGCGTAGATCGCGCAAGGATGGATGGTAATGGGTAAACAGGTCGCGGCTGGATGTAATTTTCGTTCCTTTGATCAGAGGACCAGCGAGGGCGCGTTTTCCCAATTCCAGGGCCGCCTTCAGTTGAGCGGCTTTGGCCTTCCCCACACCTGTGATTGCGCAGAGTTCTTCGATTCCGCATTGAGAAAGCCCAGCCACTCCACCAAGGCGATCCAAAATATCCATCCCCACTTGTACCGCTGAAGACCCACGCCGACCAACTCGGAGAAGAATGGCCAGGAGTTGGGCATCGGTCAGCACGTGTGGTCCTTGAGAGAGGAGACGTTCGCGTGGCCGTTCTGTTTCCGGCCATTGAGTAATGCCGTGCCGTCCTTTCTTAGCGACCACGTATCCTCCTCGGACAAAAAAATGACACTCTGAACATTATCGTACTCAAATTGACCCTTCGGTAACCCTTTGCAAACAAATACGTATCATCTAAGCTGTTGAAATTACGTACAGCGACAATTTGG
>JAKDNQ010000601.1 GCA_030456405.1 Nitrospira sp. | reverse complement strand
CTTGGCGACGCGGGATCATGGGAATGTCCGCCATCGTGAGATACTGCATCCCCACCATGGTCTGCACCAGACCGTTCAGCTCAGTCGCCACCTGTGGCGGCAGATCTATACCGTGGGTATGGGCTCCGACCGGACAGGTATAGTGATCCGATGCCTCCGTATAGAAGGCCTGACCCTCAGCTGCCAACTTCCAATAGCCGCATCCTGCTGCTGTAGGAGAGGTGACTCGAGGAATGCCCGCCGGGGGGGTCTCTCGAAACGCGATTGCCACTGCCGGTAGCTTGAGCCCTAACAGTTCCTGGATCTGCGTGCCTTGCGTCGTGAGTTCAGTTTCCACTTCTTGTTCCCCTCTCAACTGTGTGAAATTACGAAAATTCTAAATTTCCCCATGCCCGTCTGTTTGTAGCGGTCTGAATTGCTGGGTCGTGGGCTCTGCGCAGCAGAACCATGATTCCGTTAAACGAGGCGGCTTCGGACGATCTGGCCTGTGCACCCTTGTTCGAGTCGAGGACTCCGCGTAACGGCCGGCTATGTCATCGGCCATCGCTCGAATGCGACCAAAGGTCACCATGGCATCTTCCTCTTCCTTGGCGCTGGCTTCCACGATCGCACGTACGGCCTGATGCAGCCGATCCATCCGCTCATCCGGGTGCGTCCAGGAATACTGAAATCCGGCCTGATCCAGAGGGCCGAGAAATCGCTGAATGTCAGATTTGTCGAGCAGCGCCGACCCTGGGGGAACCAAGAGGCGAATGCTCAGTTGTACCGGATCGGTCGCGTCGATTAGGTCATGTTCTTCCACCATGTCCAACATATGCAGGTAATCGTCCAGGCTAGTCCAGGGCGTGAAAGCCACGAGCGACGGGCGAAGGGCGATGCCGGCCTCGCGCAGCATGCCGAGCGCCACAATGACGTCAGTGCCTGTATGTCCCTTCTGTAGCAGATCCAGAACAGAGTCACTGAACGATTCAACGGCGGAGATCACGAACAGACAGCCCTGCGCGCGCAAATCTGGCATCAGCGTGCGGCGCTTCAAGAGGTGCTCGATCTTCGCGGTACAATCAAAGGTCACATCCGGGAACTCCTTGTGCATCGCGCGAACGATGCTCAGAGAATGCCCCGGCCCATTCAAAAAATCCGGGTCGCCAAACGTGATGTGCGTCGCGCCTGCCTGCACCTGATTTCGTATGTCCTCCAGGACGACGGATTCCGGAACGAGAAAGAAGCGTCCGTTATAGACGGGCACGATTGGGCAATGGAGACAGTGATGGAGGCATCCACGACTGGCCTCGACGTATCCGACCAACCGCTCCGTACCATTCTGCTGGAGCCGAGCATAGTGGTCCAACATCGGGAGTCCGCTACGACTCGGGATTGGGTGCGGGATCGTCGAGGCTGTTGAGGCATAGCCACGCTGCAACCAAGGACCGACCACCCGGTTTCGAGAACTGACCCCGTCGAGGAGGCCGATCGGCTGTCCTCGATCGAGCGCTTCGAGGAGTGACACCAGCGGGATCTCATACTCTCCGCCCACTACAGAATCCGCCTGTGTCTGGAGCACATATTCCGCGTTGATCGAGGCGTAGAGTCCATAGAAAC
>JAKDNQ010000193.1 GCA_030456405.1 Nitrospira sp. | reverse complement strand
TTTAGAATCCAGCCTTCTTAATCCGTTCGACCGCCTCCGCCAATCGCTCTTTCGACGTACAGACGGTCATTCTGACGTACCCTTCGCCCGGCGCGCCGAAGCCGTTGCCAGGCGTGGTCACGATTCCGGCCTTCTCCAACAAGTGAGCTGTGAAGGAAGTGGAGGTGTATCCCTTCGGGACCGTGACCCAGATGTAGAACGCAGCTGGAGGTGGATCGACTTCAAGTCCAAGTTGTTGAAGGCCTTGGACTAGAGTATCACGTCGCGCTTGATAGATCTTGCGTAGGCCGTCTGTGACGGAATCATCCAATCCCAGCGCCGTGATCCCTGCAGCCTGCACTGCTTCGAACACGCCAGAGTCCAGCTGGCTCTTCACCTTGCCCAGAGCGGCCAGGACATCATTGTTGCCGACGACGAAGCCGATACGCCAGCCTGTCATGTTGTAGGTCTTGGAGAGTGAATGGAACTCAACGCCGACGTCCTTGGCTCCATCGATTTCCATGAAACTGACAGGAGGTTTGCCGTCGTAATAAATTTCCGAGTAGGCTGCATCGTGGCACACGATCACCTGGTTCTCCTGCGCAAACTCGACCACGCGCTTGAAGTAGTCCTTGGTCATGATGACCGACGTGGGGTTGTTCGGCGAATTCAGGAACATCAGCTTCGCCTTGTTCGCCACGTCCTTGGGGATGGCCTTCAGGTCTGGCAAGAAGCCGTTCTGCTTCGTAAGCGGCATGAGGTGTGAGACGCCTCCGGCGAAGCTGGTTCCAACTGGATAGACGGGATAACCGGGGCTCGGGACGAGCACGACATCGCCTGGATCGACGAAGGCGAGTGGAATATGCCCGATGCCTTCCTTTGAGCCGATCAGTGTCAAGACTTCATCAGCCGGATCGAGTGTCGCGTTGAATCGGCGCTTGTACCAGTCAGCGACGGCTTTCCTGAACGACAGCATGCCCTCATATGAAGGATACTGATGATGCTTCGGGTCTTTGGCGGCCTTGCCGAGGCTTTCGACGATGGGTGCCGGTGTCGGCAAATCCGGATCGCCGATGCCGAGGTTGATGATGTCGACTCCCCGTGCGATCGCGGCTTGCTTCATCTTGTCGATGGCAGCAAACAGATAGGGAGGAAGCGTTTTAATTCTGGTTGCGACTTCAATTGGAAAACCTGCCATGGTACAGAGTGCTCCTTTTCTAGAATGAACCTCAGTGAGGGTGCGGCGGAGCCCCTAGGCTACTTCAGGAGCGAGGCGGTAATCAACGTGCAGAATCAAGCAAATGACCGATGAGTCGATCGGCGATGTGATGGAGTTGCGGGAGGTGGGGAAGGGCCGCGGCTTTCATCTGTTGAGCGGTCAGGTGTGCCTTGGTGAGGTCCGGTGTACACTCGCGAGACAACGAATCGATGCCGTTCTCTTCCATCTCTAAATGAAATAGCAGCCCGTAGGCCCGAGCGCCATAGCGGAAGGCCTGCAGGGACGCGATGGCGGAACCGGCCAAGGGCACACAGTCTTTGGGGAGGTCGAACACTTCGCCGTGCCATTCAAAGACCTCGAACGACTCGGGCAGTGTCCTGAATACAGGGTCTTGTTTCGCCTCAACCGTCAGCGTGACCGGCGTCATGCCGATT
Source organism: Nitrospira sp. (assembly GCA_030456405.1). Next base: position 3,291 of record JAKDNQ010000193.1, on the reverse strand, counting down.
TCCAGGGCCTTGCCGGGACGTATGGTTGCGCCCAACGATTTGGCAATGAACTGGCTCCCCAGGCACACACCGATGACAGGTGTGCCGGCGTGAAGTGCTGAGCGAATAAACGACGTCTCCTCCGCGATCCACGGATCGGAATCGTTTACCGACATGGGCCCACCCATGATGATCAGGATATCGCCGGCATCTTTCGGGAGACCGTCTTGCGGGATGAGATACTGCTCTAGGCTCACGCCACGCGCTGCCAGCGCCCTCGCAAAGGCTCCGGGCCCTTCAAAAGGAACATGTTTCAGACAGACTGCGCGCATACTATTACCTGTCATATGAAAGAGGATCACGTCAAGTCTCTACGATGAGAAGTGGGAGCTCCAGATCTAAACTGAAAGGCGCGTGCCTTTATCCTCATGGCATATGACAGTTCGTTGCGAGCCCGCGATGCGTACCTGTGCACTATGGTGAGGATTCGAGAGGTGAGCCCGCTGGCTCGTCTGAGCGTAGATCGGCAATTTCAGCAGACGTGTTCCTGGATCATATGGTCTGTGTGAGATGAGGGCGCCGGCGCCTGAACAAGGACTACTTATATATTTGTCAAGCAAAAAGTTTGTCAGTCATCGAAAAAAATGAGCTATGAGAGTCAAAATTCAAAATATTTTTGTCTCATTGAGCGATTTTTCGCAAGTTGATATGGACATCGGTTCGTTCAGGACTTATACTGCGCCATAATTTTTCTTTGTAAGGAATCTGGACGCCACATGTCAGTCATGACTGAGGAACGGCAACAGATCCAGCTAGAGCTGGAAGGGTTAAAACGAACGCTGGAGTGGACAGAGATTCAGCGAGAGCAGCTGTTGGATCGCTTGGATATGCTTCGGCTCGATAACACTCGCCTGCAAGATCGCGTCGAGGAGTTAGAGCGTCAGGTGGAAGGGCTTAAGCAGCAACAGCCGATGTTCTAGCCTCATCATTCATGACGGTTCGCCACCCTTCGACTAGCTCAGGGTCCCGAGCCCAGTCGAGGGACGATATTGCATAGAAGCCGGACGAGAAGCGTGAGCGAATCAACCTTTCATATCGCTGCTCGCTCGTGTGATTCATGAGCGCTTCTATTGTAATCGGCAGTCTTCCCCTATGACGAGCCTTCCGCCAAAGGGCTCACATCTCTGACCCGTATCGTCCTGCGCGAGTATGCCTCAGGACTTCATAGGCTTGTCCGGCAATTTTGCCACGCGGTTCAGCGATTTCTTATACCCCCCCAATAAACAATGCGGGAGAGCTTCCCACCTACGTTTGCCTGAATATTTGCGAGTGCGGCAGACGCGCTCATGATGTGATCTTCGTTATCTGTTATGATCCGTCAGAGTCACCGAGCCTTCATCCGATGAAATATCATGTTGTAAATATCGAGGACTTACGATGGCTGCTGGGTCATACCGGCGGGTTTCGGGGCGGGTATGTCACGGATGTGCAGGTGTCCAAGCGACGGCTGCTTGACGAAGCATCGGGGCGAGAAGTGCTTGCGGGGACCACGGTCATCGTCGTGATCCGCTACCGTATTCACCAGATGTCTCGCGTCGCGAAACTGACGATGACCGGTGTAACGGATTTTTCGATGTTTGAACAGGAAGGGGCTGATTGTTCGACACTGGGGGTCATCCAAGCGGAGTTAAACGAAGGAAGGCTCCGTTTCTGGTTCGATCCGCAGGGCGAACTCTATGTCGTGTGTGAGGAAGCGCAACTGGAAGAAGTGGCGGCGCCGAGCCTCGAACCCTTGTCATTGGAGCAGGTGGCTCAATGGACGTTTCAAAGCGGGATGCCGGATTGGCCGACGGTCACATGGCTTTTGGCCGAGCTGGATGTGGCGGGTGTTCCCTGTGCCTGGCGGGCCGCGACTTCATCGCCTGGGCGTCATTCTGCTATTCAGTGGGAAGGGGATATGATCCTTACCTCGATGCAGGGGCCAGCGAATGTCGCAGGGGTTCACTGTCTGTTGTACGGATTGCTCGATGGGCCAGGGTTTGGCATGGTGCTGCGGGTTCGTGGAGTACAGGATCGTCGCACTGGTCAGGTGCTCTCGACCCTGGCTGATCTAATTACCCGTAGATTCTCCGGCCAGTGCTTAGTGGGCAACACGATCATTCCTGGCGTAGACTGGCAGAACTGGAAATCATTCGAGCAGCAACGCGGGGCTGAGAGATAGGGCGTGAAGGCGAGGCAGAAACTAGCAAATTGAGCAGGCTGTTCAAAAGACCGTTCAGCCTGGCTTGTTCATTTGTCTATCTGGTCTTTCTGGTCTGTCTCGTGTGTTTGCTTGAATGAAACTAACCAGATAGACCAGACAGACAAGAAAGACCGAGCAGACCAGACTAGCCCAGCGCTTGCCCGCTGGCCTGTTCAGACAGACGGGTGCCGTTGACGTGTGCGTATGCGACGGCACCGTTGCCGTTTTTCATGCCGTTGATGTGTGCCTTGCCGTTCACATTCTTCTCGTTTACACATTCCACCAATGCCCAGAGCCTCAACGGATTCACATGCTGCTTCCGTGCGACATGCAGCGACGTTCCGTCCAGCACGGTCTGTAGCGACAGGTCCGTCCGCCATCCAAGATGCTTCGTGATAGGGGACAGCACTTTTTCTATGGCGGCGATGGCCTTATTGTCGTTGCTGAAGTGATTCAGCATGATGATCCGTCCACCTGGCCGGCAGACGCGTATCATTTCGCTGACGACTTTGCGGTAGTCTGGGACAGCGGTGACGACGTAGGCTGCGACGACGGTGTCGAAACTATCGTCGTTGAATTTCATTTCCCCGGCATCCATCCGGTGCAATTCCACATGCCCCATCCGGTGTTCCGCTGCTTTCTGCTTCGCTTGATCCAGCATACCTTCTGAAAAATCGATTCCAACGATCCGGCAATGACGAGGGTACATCGGCAAGGCTAAGCCGGTTCCAACTCCAACTTCGAGGATTTTTTCATGAGGCTGGACATTCAAATTCTCAATGATCGACTGTCGCCCTTCGTGAAAGACTTTCCCAAAAATCCGATCGTAGATCTTGGCGTACGATGTATAGACGCGCTCGATCTTCGCTAAATCCATATCACCTCCAACTCCACACGATAAAGGACGACTGACAATCCTCGACATTCGAGGGATGAGCCCATTGCTGCAACGACAGGATGGAAAAATTGTGCGGCGGGAGCACCTGAATGGAGCGAGGGGACCCGCCTGAGCAGCACGTGAGGCTACTCTAGCCAACTCGTTGCAACGAGTCAACAGGTTATCTCGGTTC
>JAKDNQ010000192.1 GCA_030456405.1 Nitrospira sp. | reverse complement strand
ATTGTCCCTTCAGCTTCTCTGGTCGAACGGCTCAAGCTAGTACTCACCGGACATGAGCCTCATGCCTTCCTCAATATCCACTTTCTGACGTTTCACCAATTGGCCCTCCGTCTGCGGGATGACCTCGCATCAGCGCCTGAGGCTGTTCCTGAGTCAACCCTACAACTGGTCGACGATTTCTTTTTCGAGCAATTGGTGCGGCAGATCATTCAGCGTAAGCTTCCGGGACTCGAACCGCTCATGCGGCTGCCTGCCTCACCAGGGACCTGGAAGGGCTTGTGGGCGGCAGTGCGCGATTTGAAAGATGCGGTAGTCGCACCAACGACGGCATTGAAAGCCCTCACGGAAGGAGTATTCGAGGAGGAAGATCGAACCTGGCTCCGTTCTCTATTCACCCTGCATGCGGCTGTCATGGAAGCCAGTCGCTCGCTCGGAGTCGGTTCTCCGGATGACCTGGCTGCCTCCCTGGGTCGAGATCTCTCAGGCTCCCCATTCCTCAAGGGCTTACAGCACTTGTTTTACTATGGGTTCTACGATCTTTCGCAGGTCCAACTTTCATTCTTCGAATCGGTGACCCACGTTGCGCCGACTACATTGTACTTTCCCCTGCAAGACCGCCCGGCCTTCTTCTTTGCCCGCCAATTCTTCGAGCGTCATCTTCTTCCATTGGCAGACGCCCACGAGGACTTGAGTGAGGAGGGGGAGGGAATCACAACAACGGGATTGGTCGAGCTTTCAGTGAAGAACGTGATCGGGGTCGAGGAGGAATTGGCGACAGTCTGCCGCGAAATTCTGACCCTAGTCGAGGTGAACGGGTATCGCTTCGATGAGATCGGAGTGGTGGCGCGCACGCTGGAACCCTACCAAGCTCGGTTGCAATCGGTATTTGACCGCTACCTAGTCCCTTTCACCTCGACGGCGGGAAAGCCGCTGTTGCGTGAACCCCTGGTCAAAATCCTCTTGCGCCTCGCCGCACTCCCAGTGAACGACTTCGACCGTATTGCCATGCTGGATGTGGTCACGTCGCCTTTCTACCATGTCCAAGGTGTCGGTTCAGCCGGAGCTGATCTCCGGCCTGACCTCTGGCGTTCCTTGGTCTACACCTTGGGTATTACGAAGGGGGAGGCGGAATGGAACCGTATGGCAGAGCCAGCCAGTTCTTCGATTCTACGAGATGCAGAAGCGGAGCTTGGAGACGAGGACGAGAGACCGGTCGGGTCGCATGACACCTTACAGCTGACATATTTATGGGAGATCGTGTCGCGGTTGATTCATGATTGCCGGGCTCTACCCGCGCAAGGATCGATCGGAACCTTGACCGATGCCTTTCGCGAACTGGCGCAATCACATATTCATGCACCCGGGCTGTCCGATCTGTCATCGACTGGATCGCCTGAATCGGCTGATCTCATCAAAGTCGGCTCGCTGATTCAGGCTGTTCTGACCCGGTTACAAGAGCTGGACCCGCTCGGCGGGGATATTCTCTGGGCAGAGTGGGTCGAGCTGTTCCGGCGGGTTTTGGAGGAAACCAGCCTTCCCATCGAAGAGGGCCGGCACCAGGGTGTCCAGGTGCTGGACGCCATGACGGCCCGAGGCAGAACCGTTCGCGCGCTCTTTCTGCTCGGCATGAACGAAAAGATCTTTCCACGATACGTGCGGGAAGATCCTTTTCTGCGCGACCGTCAACGAGCTCTGTTGGATTCGACTCTAGGCTACAAGATCGATGAAAAGTTAGCGGGACACGAAGAGGAACGCCTCTTGTTTGAACTCCTCAGCCGCTCGGCGACCAATCGGCTCTATCTCTCGTACCAGCGAGCCGATGAAACAGGGCGGGTCATGGCTCCGTCCAGCTTTATCGCGATGGCCATGCGCGATCCGCGATTCATCGGGAAGCCGGAAGCGCAGATCCCTCGACGGCTGAGCCAGCGGATCAGTGAACAACCCTCGATCCAAGATCTGTTGGCAGCGGAGGAATTGGTTTTGGGTTGCCTGTTGCAAGGCCACGATGCCCTGCCGGTATTCGATGTCACCGGGCGGGACCGGCGTCTCTTTGAACAGGGCCTTGCCACCCTGAAGATCATCGAGCGGGAGTCGCCTGAACTGGGTCCCTTCGACGGCATGGTCGGCGCACAGGAACCGGCGGCAGCGGAACGGAGCTTCTCGCCGACAGCACTGGAGCGATATGCGACCTGTCCCTTTCAGTACTTCGCAGAAAAAGTTCTTCGAATGGAACCAGTACGACGGCTCCATGACGACCACCTGCCTCCCGTCATGCTCGGAACGCTTGTTCATGAATCGCTTCGTGTGAGTTACGAACGATTACTGTTGCTTCGGTGGCCGGATGTTAGGTTGAGCGAGATCACGGTGCAATCTCTGGCGCATGATGCGGTGGCCGAAACCTTTGCCGCCCATGCTGCAAGCCAGGGAACGGGGCACGCTCTACTTTGGACATTGGCTCGCGAACAGGTGATCACGTTGGTCACGACGGCTGTATCGTCCGATCAGGAAGAGTATCTCGCAACCGGATTCCGTCCTGTCGCATTTGAGGCAGCAGCCCAAGGAACCATTTCACTGGAACAGGATGCATCCTCGCTTTCCTTGAAGATTCATGGCGCCTTGGACCGCGTCGACTTTCGAGCAGAACCTCCTGCGCTCCGTATCGTGGATTATAAATTTAAGCAGGGGAGTGAGATCGCTGCCGTGGACCGCAACCTCGCTCTGTCGGCTGTCAGGGGATTTCGACTCCAACCACCGCTCTATGCCCGCATGACGCTGCCGTCGCGGCCCGCTGTCACTGATGTCCATTTATTGTTCCTGGCTCCGCAGTGGAAGCCGCAGATTTCCCGCTCGACCTTCGACGCCGGTATATGGACCGGCCACACCGGTGACATGATCCGGCAAACGCTCAAGACATTGATTCAAGGGATCGCGAACGGGGAGTTCTTCATTCTTCCCGATGGTTATTGCGACTATTGCGAATTCTCCGGCGCCTGCCGCCGCCACGACGCCATGGCCTGGGGGCGTTCCTATCGATCGCCCCAGGCCAGAGTCATGCGTAAATTAAGAAAACAGAAGGTCGGCGATGACTGAGTTGTTGGCGCTCGCGGATTCCCAGGATCGGCTCCAGGCAGAGACATCCTGGGACCACAATGTAGTGGTGCTGGCAGGAGCCGGGACAGGCAAGACCACGATCCTTGTCAATCGCATCCTCAACCTCCTCATGAGAGAGCCGAGCCCATTGGCCATCACGGAGATTGTCGCACTCACGTTCACAAACAAAGCGGCAACGGAAATGAAACAACGGCTGCGAGTGCAGCTCCTTCGCCTGACCGAGCAGGATGAGGACCTGATCGATACTTTTAGAGCCCGATACCATCTCTCTGCTGAACAAGTCGGTGAACGGGCGAAGATGGCCCTGGGGCAGCTGGAAAAAGCCCAGATCGGCACCTTGCATAGTTTTGCCGCACATCTCCTGCGGCTTCATCCAGCTGAGTCTGAAATTGATCCATTATTTCAAGAGGATGACGGGTCACGCTTCAAGGAACTATTTCACTCATGTTGGGACCGATGGTTGGACGATGAACTTGGATCGTCCGGACCACAGCATGAACGATGGCGACGAGTTCTCGCTGGGACGACTCTCGAAGATCTCCGGCAGTTGACTGAAGCGCTCGCCGGAGATCTTGTGGACCTGGATGAACTGGAATATCAATGCCGATCCCTTCCCCTAGATGGTGGCTTGAAGGACTGGGTCATGGCCATGCATGGCCGCGCCGCCAGTCTCCTTGCCGCACAGGATCGACCGAAACGGCGCAAGGCGGAACAGATGCTGGCTGCCGCCGTGCAGTCGATGGCACTCCTGATAGCAGAAGGACCGGCCGGGCTCGCTCAACTGACAGAGGACGAGCAGGCTCTCTTGGAAAAAGATCTTGGAAAGGCGCCTGGCGGATGGGATCCTGCTCCGTTTCAGGAAGCTGCTTCCATCATTGGACTCGCCCAGCGACTCCTCACAGTGGACCAGCCATACTTCAAAGAGGTGGTCACGCTCGTGCGGCCCTTCTTACATCAGGTGCGGTATGGGCTGATCACTTCCGGGTGGATTCCCTTCGATGGGTTGCTGGCACGGGCCAAGACTCTCCTGCTCGACCATCCATCCGTCCGTGCTCGGATCAAACAGACCTATCGGGCGATCTTGGTCGATGAGTTTCAGGACACAGATCCGGTGCAGTACGAGATCATCCTGTATCTCGGTGAAAGGGCAGGCAGTCACCGGACTCAGTGGCAGGACATAGAACTGGAGCCGGGCAAATTATTTATCGTGGGAGATCCCAAACAGTCGATCTATGCCTTCCGCCGAGCCGACATCGAAGCCTTCGAGCGAGTGGTGGAGAAGATACGAGCCGGTGGGGGAACGGTCTATTCCCTAGTAACGAATTTTCGCAGCAACGAGGCAGTGCTCGCCGTCGTCAACAATGTCTTCGACCGGCTCTTTCAACCGGCAGAACACATTCAGCCGGCCAATGAACCACTGGCAGTCAAGCCGCAGCGAAAACCGGAGGTGTCGGTGTCCGGCGCGCAGCTTCGTCTCGTGACCGCGGGGGAGGACGACGAAGACTTCGATGTACAGGTTGCAACCAGAGCGGAGGCGGAAGCGTTGGCGCGCTGGCTGAAAGAAGAGCTGCTCCCAGAGGCGACGATCACGGATCGCGATCGACACGATGGTCCGCTGAGGCCGGGCCACATTGCCCTGATCTTCAGAAAGCTGACCCAGGCACAGGTCTATTTGGACGCTCTCCGCCGTTACGATCTCTCCTATATCACAGACGGGGAAAAGCACTTTTATCGACGGCAGGAAATTGTCGATGTGGTCAACCTCCTCCGGGTCATCGACAACCCGCACGATTCGATTGCGCTGGTCGGAGTCTTGCGCTCACCTCTCGGCGG
>JAKDNQ010000004.1 GCA_030456405.1 Nitrospira sp. | reverse complement strand
GCTGATTTTTGTGCCGCCGCCGTTTTGCGCCGATGCAATATTGGAAGCTGCCGATGCCGGCATCAAGCTCGTGATCTGCATTACAGAAGGCATTCCGGTGAACGACATGGTGAAGGTCAAACGCGCACTTCATGGGAAAGAAGTGCGTGTGATCGGCCCGAACTGTCCCGGTGTCATCACCGTCGATGAGGCGAAGATCGGGATCATGCCGGGCTTCATCCATAAGAAGGGCGTTGTGGGCGTCGTGTCTCGCAGTGGGACCCTCACGTATGAGGCGGTACATCAGCTCTCGACGCTTGGGCTGGGTGAAACGACGTGTGTCGGCATCGGCGGCGATCCAGTCAATGGGACTGGCTTTGTCGATGTGCTGGCGTTATTCGAGAAAGATCCAGAAACTCAGGCGGTCGTGATGATCGGCGAAATCGGCGGCGATGCGGAGGAAAAGGCCGCAGAGTTCATCAAGAAGAATGTGAAGAAGCCGGTCGTCAGTTTCATCGCAGGAATCACGGCTCCTCCGGGCCGGCGCATGGGCCATGCCGGCGCTATCATTTCCGGTGGGAAGGGCACGGCAGCTGAGAAGATGAAGAGCTTGGAGGCAGCGGGTGTCCGAGTGGTAAAGAATCCGGCTGAGATCGGCAATGCGGTCAAGGTTGCGCTCGGGCGGTAGGTAAGAATCTCGCATCCGAAGAAAAGAGCATAGGGCGTATGGCCGATAGCATGTGAAGAAAAGCAGAGTTTCCTTTCTTCGCGCTATTAGCCATTCGCTCTTAGCTCTTGTTTCCCGGCATCAGCTATAAGCCATACGCCATCAGCTCTGCTCTTCCTGCAGCCAAGTTATTTCCCTTCTTCTTCCAGGTCATTCGTGTTAGGGTGATCTCAATGCGGGTATTTCTCATCCACGTTCGCGACCCACAGTTCTATGCCCTCCCGGCTAAGACCCGCGCAAAGAATGGCCGTATCAGGGTCATGGGGTTCCCTCCCATCGGCATCATGTCTCTCTCGTCGGTGCTGAAACAGGCCGGCCATGAGTGTGTGATGTTTGATCAGGCAAACCCCGACACGCCGAACGAGGTGATTCTGGAGGAGATCGACCGGCAACGACCGGCCTTGGTCGGCCTCAGTTTCCTCAGCACCACCAGCTATCCCTACGCGAAGATCCTGGCCCGTCAGATTCGCGCCGCGAACTCGAAGGTCAAGCTGGCCTTCGGTGGTGTCTTTGCGAGTTTGAACGCCGCGCTGGTCAAATTGCAGTGTCCCGAAGTGGATTTTATCTGCAAGGGAGACGGTGAACAGTTGCTTCTTGACCTGCTCGAACAGTTCGACGATCCGTCCAGTGTGGCCGGGCTGACTTGGGCCAAGGATGGCCAGGTGATCCAGAACCCAGGTCGTCCTATGGAGCGCCATCTCGATCAGTGGCCGTTCCCCGATCGTGAAGGCCTGCCGCTCGACTTTATTGAGTCGATGCCGCTCGATGTGCCGGCTGTGCTTTCTATGGAGCGGTTCACGACGATGCAAACTTCGCGCGGCTGCCCATGGCCCTGCGTGTTCTGTGACATTCCGATCTTCAACGAAGGCAAGTGGCGCGCGCGGACGGCTGCTCATGTCGTGCGCGAACTCAAGTATCTCGAGGACTGCGGCTATGGGTCCGTCTACTTTGTTGACGATCATTTTCTTCTGCAGCCCAAGCGTATCGAGGCGATTTGCCAGGGTGTGATGAACGAGAAGCTTTCGATCCAATGGGGCATCGAAGGGCGGGTAGACTCGGTGGCCCAGCATTTATTTCCTGCCATGGCCAAGGCCCATTGCCGGACAGTCATGTTCGGAATTGAAAGCGGGAGTCAGAAGATTCTCGATCGCCTCAAGAAAGAACAGACGCTGGAAGAAGTGGCCACCGCCGTTAAGAATGCCAAGAAAGCCGGCATTGAAATCGTCCACGGTTTCTTCACTGTGGGCAACCCCGATGAAACGGTCGAAGACATGAACGCCACGTTCGACCTGGCTTCGAAACTGCCGCTCGACACGTTCGGTTTCAATCGGCTCTGCGTATACCGAGGGACTCCGCTCTGGCAGGAATATGTGAAGCGTGGGTTGGTCAGCGAAACCACCGATTGGTACAAGTATTTTAAATGTTCCACCATCGATCCAACCTGCTTGTCTGGGGAAGTGATCAACGAGGTCCGCCGTCAAGGGCTTAAGCGGCTGTTCGTGTACAAGATCCTGCACTATCCCATCCAGACGTTCCGGTTACTGAGACGGTTTCTCCGTTTTATGCCGGCGCGGGATGTGGCCTACCTCATCATCAAGCCGTTCTTGGGAAAAAGTAAAGGCGCCACGAAGGCTGAAGTGCTGTCCCGTGCCGTCGAGCATGCGGATGTAAAAGATGCGGCGGCAGAGCTGACCCAGATGACGGATGACATGCTCCACAGCGTGATGGAGGAATCGAGGTTGGAACGGTTACGTATTCAACAGGAAGCGGAAGGGTCGCGCGAACTTCCGATGGTCCACAGCCGCTAGTGCAGGATGCTGAAAATGACCCCCAGCGTCGTTCTCAGTCGCCCGTCTCCCTGCAACGTACCCCAAGGATACGCTTCAGTCGCCGAGCTCCCTGCGGCCTAGCTGGGATGCCATTTTGAGCATCCTGCAAGGCCAGGCTCCTCTTAAGCCGCAATCCCCCGGTCAGGTGATCAGGAAGTAGGCCCCAAGGCCGATTGCCGCAAGTGCGACAACGCTGAACATCACCTTCTCATGCCCGCACATCCCCGCCTGTGCTTTGCAGACTGCCAGGGAACACATGATAGCCATTGTGGCCTCCTATGGTGCAAATAATGAGGTGCCGTGTATAAAACGATACGCCGCTTAGAATGCGTAGTCAACGACGACCTTGTCAGCCATAATCCGGTAGCTTCTTACGAGGTGAGCAATCGAGGAGCTTACCGAGAGAGTGCCTGTTTGGTTTCATCCAGGTGCTTTTGGAGGTACTGCATGAAGGGTGTGCCGCCTGTTCCCACGGCCGTGGGATTGCTTGAGTGGGATTGGTGTTGGCGATGGATGTAGCTGTCGGCGTAGCCGATGTGGATTTCACGAAACTGTGCGAGGAGATCGACGCAAACGGCATAGGCAGTCCAGAGATCGGGGTTGCGGAGTTTCCGATCGCGAAAATAGCCGGCGAGCAACGGACGGCTACGGTCATCGGTGGCGGTCTCCAGCGCCTGGAGGAAGGCACGGTGGCGTGGGGGCATATAGTCGCGCATTTCTTGCAAATAGAGGGTCAGGGGATCAGGGGCATGAGTGATTCCGAGCCCGGCGTCGAGACAGGGCACAATCGTGCTTTGCGAGCCGGTTTCGCCACGGAATTGTTGCGGCTGCCCGGCAAAGGAATCCACGCCTTCGTAGAAGAGCCCGTTCGGTAAGCTAGGGCTATTCTTCCAGCCATGGATGTAAGGCCGCACGCGGTTGTAGTACACGTAGGGATCGCAGCGTTCTTTCATCCTGATCAACGTGTCTCGCATCGCCGTTTGCGCCAACGCCAAGGATTTGAGCCCGAGCAAGACCTCGTCTTCCTTACCTACGGCCGCACCGTTCATTGCGCGTAGGAGTCCGGCCAAGCCTGGCCCCGCTTCCCGCTCGATCTGGATGTGAACCACCACAAACCACTCTTCATCCAAACCGCCGAGAAAATTTTGAAGCAGCACAATGTTGTCGAGCTGAATCGGTTTGGTCTTGTCGAGTCGCCGCCAGTTGTCGAGCGCATAGGATGCGTAGGAAAGCACTGGAGGTCGGCCAAGCCGCTGGCCTAGCTCGTGCCAGGGTTGTGCCAGTTGCGGTGGCAACGTCGCCGCCGGCTGGTCCGGCACTTCCCAGACATAGGCATGCCCGCAGAACGAAAGAATCCGCATCGCAGCCCTATATTCCTCCATGCGCCATGTTGATGGGATAGAAGGAAGCAGCTGCCGTTGCTCGTTGATGAACCGTCGGACTGTCCGAGCGCTCAGCAGTTTCGGGAGTTCGTGCCCAAGATTGTTGAGTGCGGGGGAGTCTGGCAGAGAGCCGAGTGGGTCTAGTGGAAGAAACCCCTGCTCAGGAGAGAACTCGTACTCGGAGAGGTCGAGAGGGACAAAGTTCGTTGATCTCATAGGCGCCTCACGTACCCACAATCTCAGTACCCGCTCTCACTTTATCACACCTCGAATAAATCACAATCGAGACAAGGATTGATCTGTCGAAAATTCCCGTTTGCTTTCTTGTCTGGTGGACTGACAATATTTCCCAGGGATGTATGGAACGAAGGAGCTTGCCATGCTGAACAGACCGACAACGTGTTTTTGGATGTGGGTGAGGCATCAGATATCCGCTTGGCTTGCTGTGCTGTGCGTATTGGCTGGTGTGGGATGCGCGGTCGGTCATTCTCAGCGTGATCGTGTTGCCTGGGAACAGTCACGGCTCATCGATCTCACGCATTCTTTCGGGGCGGACACGATTGTTTGGCCGACTGAACAAGACTTCCGGCTTGTCCTCCAGCAGGCGGGAGAGACGCCGGGCGGGTATTATTACGCTTCGAATCGCCTGGAGATGGCTGAACATGGCGGCACCCATATCGATGCGCCCATTCACTTTGCCAAGGGTGGGCAGACGCTGGATCAAGTTTCGATCGAACGCTTGGTTGGGGAAGGCGTCCGAATCGACGTCACAACCCAATGCGTCCGTGATCGGGATTACCTCGTCACGATCCAAGATTTCAAGCAATGGGAGACAGAGCATGGGCGAATTCCGAACCGATCGATCGTGTTGCTCGACACAGGCTTTGCCCGGTACTGGCCATCGCGGCAACAGTATCTCGGCACCGAACTGAGAGGACAGGAGGGTGTACAAGCGCTCCATTTCCCTGGCCTGCATCCCGAGGCGGCAGTCTGGCTTGTGCGTGAACGGCAAGTCAAGGCAGTCGGAATCGACACCGCCTCGATTGATTATGGGCAATCCAACAAGTTTGAGACGCACGTCGCGCTACTCACCCAAAACGTGCCGGTGTTCGAAAATCTGGGGGAGTTACGCGAGCTTCCGGACCATGGGTTCGACGTGATTGCTCTGCCGATGAAAATTGCCGGCGGAACTGGAGGCCCTCTACGCGTAATAGCTGTGCTTCCTCCGTCGCACTAGCAGTTTGCTGATGAATCACAAACCTCTAAATACCCTGACGTCCTTCAGGAGTGACTTTAGATTTGCTTGATGCTACCATTCATCCGTGTTTTTGCTGGACAACCATTCTGAGCGTATGCGTATGACAGCACGGAAGGCAAGGAACTAGCGGGAATGGGATGGAGAGTGGAAGAAGGAGGCAACGATGTCGCTAGGAAGAATTTTGGTGGTGGACGATGAAGCGGACGTCAGGAAATCAGTTCGCCTGGTTTTGACGAAGGCCGGCTATGATGTGCGTGAGGCCGGGGATGGAGACGAAGCAATCACGCAAATTAGATCCAATGATAATCCGTTTAAGGTGAGTCTCATTATTTGCGACATCCATATGCCAAAAGTAAACGGAATGGAGGCCATTGCCTTTTTCCGTCAAGAGTTCCCTTCCGTACCCGTTATTGTATTAACTGGCAAACCTGAGTTAGCCGGAGCCGCTGATCTCTTCAAACAGGGTATTGTCGACTACTTGGAGAAACCGATTTCACCAGAAAAACTGACTCAGGCCGTGCATAAATCAGTCAGGGATAACATTTTCAAAGGCCCATTGTAGTCGGTCGCGTCGAATCGTGACCACGACTATTCTCTTTCCATTGCGTTCCCGTCGTCGGGTTCGATGTGTTTAAACACAATGAAACCTACGGGGATTATTCCGGTTGCTGCGCCGAGCATGGCGACCCAAACACCCCACGGCTTCTTGGATTCGGGAACGATCTCTTCCGCCAGAAAGTAGGTGATGACGAGAAACGCGTATATGAACAAAAACTTTGCGAACCACCGTGGCGCTTGAATCAGATCACAGAGCTTCCGCGCGCCGAAGACGATTCCGATTGCCAGCGCCAGCGCGAGAAAGCCGCCCATGAAGAGCCTCGACTCCTTTTAGATTTGCAACTCGGGGATAACTTTCACAAACAGATCAAAAAGAAGACCATCTCCGTCAGGGCGTTCCTCGCATTTTGAGACAAACTCGATCGGGATGTCGAACAGAGATGACGCCCCTTTGGTTGGGTGAGGGGACATGAGGATATGAAAGTTTTTCTGACGAGTCAGATATTGTTCTTTATTTTCGTCAGAAGCATACCCAACATAGAAGATGATCCCATCGTGCTTCTGAATCTCTAACGAGAGTGCGTCGCCACGCGTCGCGCGTAAGTCGGCGACGCTGCACCGCGAGAAACCATATATGCCATTCGGCAAATCCTGCATGGGAGTACCCTCTTCCCGTTCAGCCAGCGGTCTCAGTTGATGCCTGTGCCGTAGCCTCAGTATCTCGTTAGGGACTGCGTTCGCCTCTGGGATCCTTCCGACATCGCGCGGCGCGTTCTTTGCTTGATCGTTCCTGCTCCAGATGTCGGTTAAATTAACTGAAAAATTCAATGCGACGAGATACAGCAATCCCCCCAACCCAAGAGGCACAGCGATCAGGTATAGAGCCCACCGTTTCATAGCTGACAGGATACGCCTAAGTCGTCCCTCAAGTAAAAAGTAGCCTGTACGTGAGGGATAGACGGGAAGTATCAGACAGCATCTTCTTGCAGAAGCAGCTGTGGGGCCTGAGCCCTTTTACTTTTCGCTTTCTTAGACAGGCGAAAAGTGGCGAACGATGACCTGGGGAATTTTTTGAAAATCGCGATCGGATGTGAGAATCGGGAGCCCATGCTGCATGGCGCTGGCGGCAATCCAAAGATCGTTGGCAGCAACCGGGGTGCCGGCCTTCTTTAACGCCACGCGAATGGTTGCATAGCGTTCCGACGTCTCTTCGTCCACGACCAACACGCTGACGCGTGATGACTCCAGAAATATTCGTAACTCGCGCTCGTTACTTTCTCGTTTGCTCCCTTGGAGAAAGCCCGCGCGAAGCTCGCCAAGGACAATGGGGCTTAACCATATCTCTTCGGCTTGCGGGAGAGTCTCAACGACTTCGGGATGCCGCTTCTTGAATGCGATATAGGCAGAGCTATCCAGAAGCAACCGGGTCATTTCCAGAGCTTCGGATCAATCGTGCGTTGCTCGGCAATAAGTTTGTCGAACGCGGCGGCCTCTGCATTTGTCCAGGTTCCTGCAAGATGATCCAGATCATGATAGCGGACCGGCGCTTTCTTTTTCCCCTTGCCCCCTGCCGATTCTTCCAATAGCTCAATGACCGCCTTATTCACGCTGGTCTTCTTCTGCTTGGCCCGCTGTTGAACGGTACGGGCAACTTCAGGTGGAAGGTTCCGTAATGTAATCGCTTTCATGGTGCCATTCCTCCATGCATCACCGGTGCATCAAAGTGATGCATATGATACTGCACGGAATATGTCTCGTCAACAGATAGGGTTTGCCGGGGGTTATTTTTGGTAAGCCAGGGAAAAGAAAAGAGTGGCAGGGGTAAAGAAGTGCCATAATTTATTTAATGAGCTCGAAAAGGCGGTCCGCCCATATCCATGGCGATCCTTTATCCTCGTGCTTGCAGTAGATAAAACAATCCTTCCCCCGTCGCGCTATATCGGTGAAACGTGCAGTCCATTCAGATAATGTTGTCTCGCTGTATTCGCTCCGTCGTAACCGTACGTACCAGAACTCAGCGGTATCGCGGATCTGAGCTGGAGACTCATCCGTATCGGCCGCCACCCAACTGACGCCATAGTGCCGTAAGAGTTCCTCCACTTCCGTCGTGTGCCAAGATTCGTGTCGAAACTCGAGTGCCCAGCGCACTGTCCGTGGGACCTGTTCTAAAAACCCGTTGAGCCGATCATCATCGCGTTTAAAGTTCGGCGGGAGTTGTAGCAGGATCGGTCCGAGCCGCTTCAGCTTTATCAGCGGCGTCAGACGATCCAGCATCGTCTCGACAAAGGCGAGCGAGCCCGGGCGCAGTCGATGCATATGCGTAATCTGCCGATGCGCTTTCGGTGAAAAGATGAATGAAGAGGGCGTCTGCTCCAGCTATCCACGCACCGTTTGTTCGCTCGGCAACCGATACCACATACCGTCAAGCTCGACGGTCTTGAAGCGGCCGGCATAATATCTGAGAAACTCAGTCGATTTTAGTTTATCGGGATAAAACCGTCCCGCACCCTGCCATGGTTTGTAAGAATATCCCGATAAGCCAATATGAATAGGGTTCATGGTTATCCCCTACTACCACTCCTTCGTACAATAGGAGGTATTCTGACTCGTTGACTTGGTTGAGGCAAGGGGGCTAGGCTCTACTCCGTCGCTTCAGACGTCGGTCCTGGAAAGGAATGATGTGCTTGGGTTCATTCCTCGATCCGCATATTACCCATATCTTGCGCTCGTAAGCGGTGTCCTCCTCCAACGAATATTTCCCGCAGCTAGTCTGACAGGCGCGTCATCGTTTGCCTCAACTGCTCAGGAGGGCCGAGTATCTTCCAGGGTTGCTTAAAATTCATATGTTCCTGTCAATCCTAGAATCAAAATAGATACAGGCCTGTATCTATTTTGATTCTGGTGGGTGTCTGAACAGGTTCTATGACTGGTCAAGAAGAGGTCTACTTTCAGAAAATGAGGCTTCCCGGTTCGGGTTGGGCCTGTCACGGACAGAAGAGATCTGGGCAGCCTTGGGGCATGATTCATGCCTATCCAAAATAATATATTGGGCCGAGAACAACTCCGCTCATACATTGTGAGCCAGTTTTATCGACAGTGGCCTCTAGTTTTAGGACCAGCAGAGATGTGGTGAATGAGACAAATCTCTCTTCAAGCTAACCCTTCGTGTCGCTCGTCACCCTGCGGTGCGATCTTCATTATTCTCGCTCTTGTCGTTCTGGAGGCGATCGTATTGGCAGTGCCTCAGGAATCTCATGCGATTCCAGCATGGGCGCGAAAATATAATGCCGATTGCGGGATGTGTCACTATGCTGCATACCCGCGGCTGAATTCATTCGGCTTAGAGTATCGACGGATGGGCTATCGCACACCCGGCGAAATCAACAAGGATCAGGAGATACGGGACGTCAATAACTACTTGTCCGGTCGTATCCGTTCTCAGCTTGCGTACGACAATACGAAGGGTACCACGGAGCGCACCGAGTTCCGAAACGCTGAAGTTTCGCTCCTGTACGGAGGGGCAATCTCGCGACATTGGTCTGGATTCCTCCATGGCTTTACCGAAACTGGCCCCAACGGCTCCAATACGGATTTCCACGGCCATGTGATGGGAATGTGGGGGGATATGCATAAGTACTTTATGGTTCGATTCGGCCAGATGCACATGCTGAATCAGGAAGGAATCGGAGGGTTCGATCGTCCTGTAGGCATTACGTCGCCGCCAATTTACACAACCCAGCTCACACTAAATGCTACGCCTATGACTTTTAATTTCGACCAGCGTCAGAGAGGAGCCGAAATCGACTTTGTCTATGGGCCAGGCCGGCTGTTCGGTGTGGTCTACAATGGACTCGACGAAACCGGAAGCGGGACGAGACGAATCGGTGCTATAGACCCCCGTAAGGATTTCCTCATCGGCTACGACTATATCCTGGACCAGATCGCCTCCGGCTTTACTCTTTTCTACCTCAATGGAACGACCCATGGGACAGTGACCACGACAGGACCCGGCCTGGGAGTGCCCACTGGAACGAGCAATACGTTTTCGTACTCAAGATTTGGATTTAACGCCAACAAGATCTTTCCGATTCCAGGATTCGGCTTCTTTGAACTCATCGGCGGGTACGTGCGGAGCTACGACAACGGGCCGTTCGGCCCCACCGGCATTAACAATGTAGAGGGCAATGCCTGGTACGTGGAATCGCAGCAATACATCACCGGGCCCGAAATCACATTCTTCCAGCGTTATTCAGCGATCGATCCTGACGCCGCCAAAAAGAATTCAATGCTCAAACTTTATACGCTCGGCGCAGTGACCCCAATTGAAACCTGGTTGCGCCTTGCAGCTGAATATACGTATACGGACAATCGCAATACTGCCGTGACATCGCACCTTGGATTGGTTGAAATCCAGGCGATCTGGTAGGACCCGCTCTGAGCCTTCATGAGTTGAGAAATGAATCCATGCTATCCGGGTAAGAGGAGATTCTGATGAATCCGCGGGCGGAAGGGAGGCTTTTTCTATCGGCCTGTTTGGTGGTTGGACTTGTTGTTTCAGAGGCGACTGCCGGAGCGTACCAAGGCGATCCCACCATCGAAGGGGTGACGGTCCAGGGCCGAGTCAAATTGTCCGGCCTTCCCAAAAACAATGCGCCAATCCCAGTCTATCGGGACGGCGACTACTGTGGAGAAACAATCCTTGGCGAAGCTGTAACTGTCGATCCCTCCACGAAAGGCTTTGACAACGCCGTCGTCAGTCTTGTGGGAGTCGAGCGGGGCAAACCGTTAATCCCTGGTGAGTCTCCACTGATTCTTGAGATCGAAAGCAAAAAGTGCCGTTTCTCCCCTCACGTGAGCGCCGTGGCAGTGGGAACAATCTTAGAAGTCAGAAACCTCGATCCGATCCTGCACAACCTCCATGTCCGAAGAGATACACGCTTCGGTCCGACAGTGATGAACTTCATTCAGCCGGCCGGTACCCGTTCTGTGCAAAAGCCTTTTTCAGAAACTGGATTTCTCGACGTTCGATGTGATGTGCATGCCTTCATGTCCGCATTCGTTCATGTATTTGACCATCCGTACTTTGCACGCACAGATACCACTGGAAGTTTTGTCATGACGAAGGTGCCTCCTGGCCTGTACAAACTACGGATATGGCATGAGCAATTCGGCACACAGGAAAGAACGGTCACAGTGCCATCGGGTGAGAACGTCACACTAGAGATGGAGATAGGAGGAAATAATCTTGCGCCGTCCAATATGGGACCGGCTCGTTAGGATATCAGTGCCGGCTTACAGGCGCGATACACGAGACAACGGACTGCGGTGGATTCAAGGCAGAAGAACCGATGGGTGGCCTAGCTAACATGGACAGTCGTGCAACTGGGTGGCTGGGCGCCGTCAGTCTGGCCTGGTTCGCCTTGGGGACACTTGCTCTGTCGAGTTGCTCACAGCCGTATCTCTTTATGCGAACGATCAACGAGGAAGAGAACCGATATGTCAGATTTCAGGCTCGTTATGGAGATGGCCAGGATGGCGTGGCATTGAAGTTTGCCCATCCAGTGGTATTGAGTGAATCGGAGTGGGGACATCTCCTCTCGAATATTATTGTTCAAGAACGAAAGAAATTTCTCGCGCTAGGCGCGAGGCAGCCCGTTCCTCGTTCTGCCTTCGACGAGAGTGAGCAGCGGTATTTGGCCAAGCACCTCGCTGAGGGCTTTCAAAAAGCGAGACCGGATGAATGGGTCGTGTTCTTCCTGAGCCGCCCGCGAGAACCTGGGGTGGTTGAGATTGACTCAGGGGGCTTTTTTATCGAGGGGGAACGGCTCCATCTCATTGTGGCCAATTATTGTCAGCCTGTCTCGATGGCCTTCATCAGGGAACAAATTTGGAATGACCCACTCCGTCCAGCCGGGGACAGCTTTTACGATGTCATCGCCCAAGACCATCAAACCCTGCAGACGGCTCGACGTAAGGATCTCACACAGTCTTTGTTGAAGCAGGTGGCCGATCTCAGCATCGATTATTCGGCTCAGTTGAACGACGACGTCATCGGTGATGGAGAGGCCGTTGGAAGTTCGATCGAGGATCGCTTGCGTATCCTGAAGCGACTTCGTGACCGCGGCCTAATCAGCGAGGAGCTATTTCGCATGAGGCAAGAGCGGCTGCTGGAGCGCTTATAATTCTAACGGCTTCTGAACCAGTCATGACATTCAAAAGACCAGAGTGGCAATGAGTCACAGTACGCGCTACACTCTGCCGTGAGGGCGCCATGAAAAGACCAGCGAGTTGGACGTGGGCAGAGATCATCGTGCCCGCAGTGGTTCTGGCTGTTCTTGCCGCGGTCGATTCCGTGCGCGCATACGAGGGGGATCCCTCTGTTGCGGGCGTGACCGTGAGCGGGCGGGTGCTGTACACCGGTTCCCTCCCCAAGCCTGAGCGAGTTCCCGTGCATCGAGACAGCGGGTTTTGCGGCGAGATTGTTTCTATCGACAAGATTCAAGTGGAACGCGCCTCTGGTGGAATCGGAGAGGTGGTCGTTAGTCTTGAAGGCATCGACAGAGGCAAACCTCTCATCCCAGACAAAGCGGTCATCACATTTGAGAATCGTACCTGCCGGTTCCTGCCCCGGACCAATGTCGCGGTCGTGGGAAGTACGCTCGAGATTGTGAACAGCGATCCTATCTTGCACAACACACACATCCGAATCGATAACCGATTGGGCCCGACCGTCATCAATGTGGTCCAGCCTGTCGGAACAGATGTCATCAGAAAATCGTTACGTACAGTTGGCTTCCTCGATATCCGCTGCGACGCCCATACGTTTATGCGAGCGTCCATTCATGTGTTCGAGCATCCCTACTTTGCTGTGACTGACAGCCTAGGACGGTTTGAGATGGCGCAGGTGCCGCCCGGCACGTACCGGCTCCGCATGTGGCATGAAACTCTAGGCGTCAGAACCAAGACGATTACGGTACCTTCGACTGGCTCTCTGACCGTAGAACTGGGATTCAGTTCCGAGGAGTAGTCGCATCGAAGGCAAGATGCCGCCACCTCGTAATCTGACGCAAAGCTATTTCGATAGCGCAAGTCGTAATCTGTCCAGACTCTGGTTTGCCTATGTCGTCGAATAGATCCTTCACATCGGGTTTGCGAGCTAAATGGCGAAACAATATTCGTTTGCGCCATACGGTTGGTTTGTCGATCGTCATCCTTGTCATCATGAGTATCGGCTCAGCCGCGATGCTCTATCAGCAAAGGGCGACGATTCGGCAGGCCGCTGAGGCGCGCGGTTTGGCGTTCAACCGGACGTTTGCCTTGATGGGGGCGGCGGCCGTGCTTGATAATTTGTTTCGTGTGCAGGAGGCCATGAATCGAATTATTCAAGACCCGGACATTCTCGAAATCGACGTCATCGATCCTTCGAGCATGATTGTGGCTTCCAAACACACGAAGCGCATTGGCACGACCCTGCAGGATCAAGATTGGATCGCACCGGCGAAAAGTCAACAGGAAGCCATCACCTACTCGACGGATGCCGAAGGCGAACCGATCTTGGTCATCGTCGAGCCATTGCTTGGTGAAGGGAAGATCGCGGCCTGGACGCGTGTTGTGTTCTCGTTAAGTCAGGTGCGGAGCGAAGAATGGCAATCGATCCAACGAATGGTTCTGGTCACGCTCGCCCTCGTTCTTGCCGGTTCCGTCGGCGTCTATGTGGCGCAGCGGAAAGTCTCCGGCGTCTTTCGGGGGATTGTTGCCAAGCTCCAAGATGCCGTGACCACACTCGGGATGCCTCAGCCACAGAGTTCCTCGGTGGTGGCCGGGGTTGGAGAGAACGTTCAACCGTTGCAGGCCGACCAGGGAGAATTTGAGTATCTCACGTCGGTCGTGACGCGGACGGCTGAATTGCTCACCAAGCAATCTGAAGTGTTGCGCGAATCGGAAATGAAATTTCGCTCCGTGGCACAATCGGCCCACGACGCCATTGTATCGGCGGATCAATATGGAAATATCATTGCCTGGAACACTGGTGCTGAACGGACGTTTGGGTATCAGGAAGCAGAGGTGCTCGGAAAACCCCTGACGATGCTGATGCCAATACGATATCAGGCTGCACACGAGCAAGGAATCGAGCGTATGCGAGGGGGCGCCGAGTCGAAGGTCCTGGGGAAGACGACGGAGCTCGCGGGATGTCGGAAGAACGGCCAGGAGTTTCCCCTCCAACTCTCTCTGTCGAGCTGGAAGACCGGTGAAGGGACGTTTTATACCGGGATTATCAGCGACATTACGGAGCGGAAGCGCGCGGAGGAAGCGCTGCAGGCTCTTGCGGCCTCACTAGAACACAAAGTCAGGGAACGCACGGCTGAGCTGGCAGTCGCTCGCGATCAAGCCGTCACTGCGACTCGGCATAAGTCGGAATTTCTTGCGAACATGTCTCACGAATTGCGCACGCCACTGAACGCCGTCATTGGGTTTTCCGAAGTCCTCCTGGAACGGATGTTCGGTGAACTCAATCGGAAACAGGAAGAGTACCTGAGGGACATCTTGGGATCAGGGCGGCATCTCCTCGCGCTGATTAACGATATCCTAGATCTGGCCAAAATCGAATCGGGCACTATGGAGCTCGATCTCGGCACAGTTGATCTTCCGGCAGTCTTGAACAGCACGTTCATACTGATCCGTGAGCGGGCCAAGCGCCATGGCATCCATCTCAGTCTCGATATCGATCACCGATTGGGACGGTTTACGGCGGATGAACGCAAGCTCAAGCAAATTCTTCTAAACTTGCTGTCGAATGCGGTCAAATTCACGCCGGACGGAGGGACTGTTTCGCTGAAGGCTACGCGACAGGACGAGGGCGTCGAAATTTCCGTGATTGACACCGGTATCGGAATCGAGCCGGAATTTCAGCAGAAGATCTTCGACGAATTTTTCCAAGTGGGTGACCAGTTGCAGAAGCACGAAGGAACCGGGCTTGGCTTGGCGGTGACAAAAAAGTATATCGAGCTACACGGTGGCCGGATCAGGGTACAGAGTGCCAAAGGCCAGGGGAGCGCGTTTGTCTTTACCTTGTCCGTTCTGTCGACACCTGAGAAGAATTCAGCGCCGACAGTGGCCATGCCGGCTGCCTATCCTCATGCGAATGCCCCATTGGTGCTTGTCGTTGAAGACGATCCCGCTGCAGCCAAGCTGCTGTCGATCTACTTAATGGAAGCTGGGTTCTCTGTGGAAGTTGCCGCAGATGGCGAAGAGGGGTTCGAGAAAGCCAAATCGCTCCGACCAGCCTTGGTTACCGTGGATATCCAGATTCCGAAAGCCGATGGATGGGAGTTGCTGACTCAGTTGAAGACTGATCAGGCTACGGCCTCGATTCCAGTCGTGGTGGTTTCGATCATAGATGAACCCGGACGAGGGTTTTCCCTTGGGGCCGCAGACTATCTCTTGAAACCCGTCGACCGGGAGGTGCTGGCCCGTGTGATTCAACGGGTTGCTCGAAGCAATGCGCGGGGTCAGCGTGGGAGGAGTGTGCTCGTCATAGACGACGACCCCGTGATCTTAGAGCTGATGGAAGCGGTGTTGCGGCCAGAGGGATTTGAAGTTCTGAAGGCTAAGGATGGCCGGCATGGTTTACAGATTGCGCGCGAACGAAATCCCGACCTCGTGGTGCTGGACCTTCTCATGCCCGAGATGAACGGGTTTGAAGTGGTCGACGAAATGCATGGTCGTCCTGAAACCGCATCGATCCCCATCGTGGTTCTTACCAACAAGTCCTTGTCGCGTGAGGAGAGAGATCGCCTGAACGGCCGCATCATCGCGATCAGGCAAAAAGGTGAGTTTCATCGAGAGGATTTTGTTGCTCAGGTTCGGTCTCTCCTGAAGCCAGAGGAGTCGGCATGGCAGGCGAGTTGATTCTGATCATCGAGGACAATGACAAGAATCTGAAGCTCGTTCGCGACGTCCTTCAATTTAACGGCTACGAGACTGCCGAAGCGATGACGGCGGAAGATGGCTTGGTCTTAGCTCGATCCCGACAGCCTGTCCTCATTCTGATGGACATCCAGTTGCCGGGTATGGATGGTTTTGCCGCCCTTCGGCAGCTCAGGGCCGATCCGATCACGAAGTCCACTCCGGTGATGGCTGTGACGGCTTCAGCCATGGAACGGGACCGTCAAAAGATCCTCGAAGCTGGATTTGATGGATATATGACAAAACCTATCCAAGTAAAAGCATTCGCGGAGGAAATTCGGACCGTCCTGGCTAAGCGGTAGCAGCATGTGAAGGCCTTAGCCATGACTCTCGACTGCCAACAGATTATGGATGTGGGATTCAATGGATGCGGGAGAAAGCCCATCCAGATAAGAGAATTTACCGAAGGGGTGAGGGCTATTTTAGACAGGCGCGTCGGCACGAGTGCCGGCGGAGCTTAGATTGGCAGACGCATCTTAGATGGAAGACACTATGACCCCCAAGAAAAAGATCCTGGTCGTCGACGACACACCGTTGAATGTGAAGCTGTTGGTGGACCTGCTTGAATTCCACAATTATGAGATGGTGGCTGCTTTTTCAGGAATTGAAGCCTTGGAGCAAGTCACCAAAGAGCGGCCGGACCTTATTTTGCTGGATGTCGTGATGCCTGGGATGAGCGGGTACGAGGTCTGCCAAAAGATTCGTGGTAATCCAGAAACAGCCGTCCTCCCTGTCATTATGGTCACGGCCTTGGATCCGGCACAGGAACGGATACACGGCATCGAGGCCGGAGCTGATGACTTCCTGATCAAGCCGATCAACCAGGCGGAATTGCTGGCTCGAGTTCGTTCACTGCTTCGGGTGAAAGAGCTCCACGATACGGTACGGTCCCAGGCTGCGCAACTTTCCGAGTGGAACCAGACACTGGAGCAACGGGTTCAGGAGCAGGTGTCTCAACTGGATCGCTTGGGGCGACTGAAGCGCTTTTTCTCCCCCCAACTCGCCGACCTCATCGTGGCAGGCGGTGCTTCAGATCCGCTCAGGAGCCATCGCCGCGAGGTCACGGTGGTATTCGTTGACCTGAGAGGCTTTACCTCATTCGCCGAGACCGCAGAGCCTGAGGAAGTCATGGAGGTGCTCCGGGACTATCATGCCGAAATGGGACGGCTCATTGTAGAGCATGAAGGCACGCTTGAGCGCTTTACCGGAGACGGAATCATGATTTTCTTTAATGATCCGATAGAGGTCTCAAATCCCCAGGAACGAGCCATCAGGATGGCAGTGGCGATGCGCAATGCGATACACACATTGCGTACAAAATGGATGAAGCGAGGACATGATCTGAGTGCCGGGCTGGGGATGGCTACCGGATACGCGACGATTGGCGCGATTGGTTTTGAGGGTCGTTGGGACTACGGTGTCATCGGCAATGTCACCAACCTCGCAGCCCGCCTGTGTGCGGAAGCGCAGCCCGGCCAGATTCTGGTTTCACAGCAGTTTCTCAACCGGGTCGAAGATCTGGTGCAAGCTGAGCTACTTGGAGAAGTTGCGCTCAAAGGGTTCAACCGAACCATTTCGACCTTCAATATTCTACGTCTGTCGTGAAGCTTCATGACCAGTGCTGGACGTGGCAGTTGGCAGATCTCGAAGCAATGGCCAAGTGGCAACCGTATCGATAGACCGGGGAGGGTCCTATGAACATAGAAACAAGGCGGACAAAAATCCTCATCGTTGACGATACACCGACGAATGTAACCCTGCTGACCGACCTGCTCGAGATCAATGGATTTCTCACAATTCAGGCCACGTCTGGTCCCTCGGCCCTCGATCAGTTGAGCAGAGACTCTCCTGATCTGGTTCTTCTGGATGTACGAATGCCGGGGATGAGCGGGTACGAGGTCTGCAAGCGAATTCGAGAGGAGCCCGACACCGCCCTACTCCCGGTCATCATGATCACCGCGTTTGATCCGGCCCAAGAACGAATCCACGGGATTGAAGCCGGAGCGGACGACTTTCTTTCGCAGCCGATCAATCAGCAAGAACTCCTCGCGCGAGTTCGTTCGCTTCTTCGAGTGAAAACCCTACATGATGCCGTGAAGGCTCACGCGGGCGAACTGGCCGAATGGAACAAGAAGTTAGAGGTCAGGCTTTCCCAAGAGGCGAAATTAGCAGAGGTGGCTCGGTCTCTTGCAGATATCACTCATGAAGTGAAGAATCTCATCATGCCGGTTGTCACCGGTACCGAGCTGTTGGAAGAGGAACTGAAAGAGCTCTTCTCCAAGCTTCCGCAAGCTGAACGGGAGAACGGGAAGGCGAGCCTGAACACGTGCAAGGAAGTGACGGAGATGCTGACCACTGCGTCCCGACATATTCAGGAACGGGTGAAAGAAATCGGTGACTGCGTCATGAATCTCAGCGCTCCACCGAATTTCTCGTCTTGCCAGGTGACGGGAGTGGTCGAGAGCGTCCTGAAAACGCTGCGCCTAGTGGCCAATGAGAAGCGTGTCCTGCTGCGCACCGAAGGTCTTGAGTCTTTACCACCCATTAGGGCCGATGAACGGCGTCTGTTCAATGTCTTTTACAATCTCCTCAATAACGCAATCCCGGAAGTGCCGTCCGGTGGATCTGTAACCGTGAAAGGCAGCGTCGAACTCGACTCCAAAATCCTAATTTTCTCAGTTGCAGATACAGGCCGAGGGATGTCTTCAGAAATACGGGAGAGTCTCTTCACGAATCGGGTCATCAGCCGCAAACATGGCGGGACTGGGTTGGGAACAAGAATTGTTAAGGATGTAGTGGACGCGCATGGGGGTTGGATAAGAGTCGAGAGCGCGGAGGGCAAAGGGACAACGTTTGTATTCAGCCTGCCATTTGAACCGTCACGTCAGGACGCAATACATGCCTGAAGATAATGTAAAAACTGGAGATCTATGCCGTTAGGGAGAATTTTGGTGGTGGACGATGAGGAGAACGTCAGAAAATCAATTCGTATCACCTTAACGAAGGCCGGCTATGATGTTCGTGAAGCTGAGGACGGAGACCAAGCCATCGCACTCATGAGGTCCGATGATAATCCGTTTAAGGTAGGCCTCATTATCTGTGACATCCTTATGTCAAAAGTAAACGGAATGGAGGCCATTGCCTATTTCCGTCAAGAGTTTCCGTCCGTACCCGTGATTGTGTTGACTGCGAAACCTGAGTTAGCCGGAGCGCTACATCTCTTCAAGCAAGGCATTGTCGACTATTTGGAGAAACCCGTTTCACCGGATAAACTTGTTCAGGTCGTACACAAGTCAATCAAGGAGAACGTGTTCAAAGGCCCATATTAACCGGCATGATTCTCGAAGACTTCTACGGTGATCGCCGAAGATATGGCGATGGACATATCGTCTTTCGCCATCGACGGCCTACTCACAAAAGACTCCCGACCCCTTTTGATTCCTCCTTTTCATTCCCACCCGTTGCACTTGGAACTTGAAACCGCCCACCAATTACGGGGGAACTCAGTCATTTCTGTAATGTCACCGATGCGCCACCCTCTGAACAGAGAACATCCGCTGTTTTTTACTGACTCGCCTTGCCGTATCGCCTGAATTGTCCTCCGGTTCGGACCACTGCGTGATGATGATTTCGACGCGCCGGTTTTTACTCCGCCCCTGTTCGGTATCATTGGTCGCGATCGGTTTGGTGGCCGCGTACCCGACGGCTTTGACCCTGTCGGCCTGCAGTCCACCGCTGATCAGTGCTCGACTGGCCTGTTGAGCTCGTGCCCAGGACAGTTTGCTGTTATCCTGAAAGATCTTCCGAAGACTGTTCCGGAGCGGCTTGCTGTCGGCATGGCCGGCGACTTCTACCGTTTGGTAACGGAACTTCTGCAGCACAGCCCCGATCCGCTGAAGCAACGAGCTGCCGCGTTGAGTCACGACGGCCTGACCTGGTGTGAACAATTCACCGGTTGCTAATTCGAGGCTCACTTTATTGCCCACCTGTCGTAACAATACCTCTCCTCCAGTGAGCTCGGCTCGGAGTTCGTGAGTAAGATCATCGCTTAGTCTGGCGAGATCACTACCTGAGGCTTCCGGCGCGTCTAACTGCGTGAGGCTCGACTGCTCTTTGCTCGTCGTGGGTTGGCCTGATTCGATTGCAGCTGGGCGAGGCGGTTTCGTGTCAGCAACAGTGGGCTCTTGAGATAGAGAGACTTCCTGTTCCTTCGCTTCATTTTGCTGGAAGTTCACGAGCAACTGTTTGGCTTGTTCCAACTGGGCGTTCCGAATCGTGAGCTGAGATTCGAGATCTGTCAACCACTGTTTGGCTTGTTCCAACTGAGCGTTCCGAGTCGTGAGCTGAGATTCGAGATCTGTCAACCTACGATAGACCTTATTGAGGGTCTCCTTGGCTTGCATGAGCTCGTGGTCTTGCGCAAGGAAGTGTTGCTCGGCCTGTTTCAATTCTTCCGTACGCGAAGCGAGGTCACTTTTAAGTTTGTCCTTGTCCTCGCCGTTCGTTCGCATGACCATGATCTCTTTGTCCTTGGCGTCGACCTGCCGATCGAGTTCAGCGATTCGTCGTTTCGCATGTTCGAGGTTACTGGTGGCAAGTTGTCGATCGAGATCCACGATTTTCTGTCGGGCTTGATCGAGATGGCTTCTCGTGATGACCAGCTCCTCTGATAATTGGTCGTGTCCTTGTCCTCGGCTACGCAGCGCCTTGAGTTCCTGCTGTAGTTGGGTAAACTGCGTCTCCAACGCGCCTGCACGGTTCTTTTCAAAGTTCAAGAGATCGGTCGCCGCAGTCACCTCCCCACGTAGAATCGCAATTTCCTTCTCTTTGGTCAAAAGCTGTTGTTGCAGCTGACCCGGTGGCTTTTTCTCCCCGCGAGCTTTCGAGACTTGGACCGGGCCAGCATCCTTGTTGGAAGCGGGGTTGTCATCGCGGACTTTGTACGTATGCGGTCCGATCTGGACATCCGGCTTGACGTGTAGTCCATTTGTCGGAGTAGGCGGTGCAGCAAACGTGGTAGCAGGATACTCCAGATCGCTGCCGGATCCGATCTCGACGGCCTCAGAACTCGACAAGGTTCCGACAATGGTAACGGTGGATACAAATGCGAAGGTGACCAACTTCATGACCATGTCTCACCTCTTGAAGTAAGATAAAGTGACCTAAGAATCGGATTCGGGAGTTGATTGTCCAGTTTTGAGGGAAAGAATCGCTCTAACACTGCGGGAGATCCGCGGTGAAGCAGGGATGAGATACCTAGGTGGAACAATACCGCCAATGCCGGTGGTATCCTCCTTAACAAGATGAACTAGGATGATATTAACCACTCGTATACGCTTTCCTGATTCACTTTGCAACTGGGAGTCATTGAACTTTCTTCTAAATTAAGGTCGCTCAGTGCTGTGAACACCGAGTGGCCATTCCCCCAAACCTGCAGTTCGGCCCTATGACTGCCCACAACTAACTTTCTTGAGCAGGGATACACTCCAGAGTACGTTGATAGCAGATCGAACGGATCGAGCGAGACCTTGAGGAAATGCCCGCATTTGTTCCAAATTACAGAGGCACGACCTATCGTGGAGCGGCTGAATCGAATGAGGTGGGCGGTTTCAAGTTCCAAGTGCAACAGGTGAATACTGGCGCAGGTGCGAATAGACTTTCAGCGGCGTGGCAAAGTTGAGACATTTTCGTGGGCGTGTATTCAGGCGATGGCGTTCAACTCGCGCGGCGTGGTCGTTGGTTGATCGTCCTTACCCCACATGTCGGCGACATGAATTGAAACGTTTACTCCGGCAAGGTACACCACTGCTCCCAATATCCCCAACCCAAGCGGCACAGCGATCAGATACAGAGGCCACCGGTTCATGACTGGCAGGATACGCCCAAGGCCCGCCTTAATCCACTTGTCGATTAATCATTTAGATTCGCTTACACTACCAGGAGGATCACAACCAAATGATTCTTGCCGATAGCTGTATACTGCCATCTCGAAGTCTTCGATATATCTTTACGCTTGGAATATTACTATTCGTCCATCTAGGTGTTTCGTTTGCAGCTGAACCGTTGCGAATCGAATCGATTCTCGCCTCCCCGCGTTCATATGCCCAACATGACGTGATCCTTCAGGGTAGCGTAATGCAAGTTCGGAAACCTGAGCCGTATTCTTGCAGTAAAACGTTTTGTGGGCCTGCGACGGTTGCGTACAGCTTTACCCCCTCCAAGATGACACAGCCGCCATCGAAGTGATCGTCCCTTGCTCGTGTTTTGGACAAATGTTCATTACTGATGGCGAAAGAGTTACAGTAACCGTGAGCATACGCATCTTAGAAAAAGACGGGCTTCAACCCCCCTGCCGTAGTCGGAGTCGTACATAACATTCGAGCGAGTAAGCCATGAATAAGTCAATGCTCATGCCTGATCCCTATTTTCTTCGTGGACATTGAAAAACGCCGCAAAATGCAGGAGGTGTCTTTTTGCATCAGATAGTCCGCAGGGCAGCCCTGATCTGGGGGCTCATGGATCTAGCTTTCTTCGCACGATATGTGGCCCTCAGTCTCTGGTCTGGTCGGGTACCGATTTATTCCGATCTACTGAGTGCTTGGTATACAACCGAGTCCTTTGGTAGTGCGCTTCCTATAGTGGTAGCCAGTATGGGATTCATACTTTATATTTCCATCCCCGTTTCTGCAGTCTTGCTTCTTCGTGCCCATCGGTTCGGGGTAAAGCTGGCGTATGCGCAATTTCCCTTTCGTTTAATAGCTGTTGTACCATCGTTGTTCTTTATTCCTTGGCTCACAGGACTTATGCCTCCTCTGGTTGCTGTCATATCTGGTATCGTGCTCATAATCAGCACGGAAATACTGAAGCTCTGGTCGCTGCACCGGCAGCAACAGGTGTTCGGTTGAAAATCATAGGATGGGCAGTTCTAGCTGGAGCCCTCACTGTGTTTTTTATTCCATGCTTGGAATGGTACAGAATACCTCTTTCAATGCTGGGCCCAACTATCCGCATGAACTTTCTGTGTACGGGCACAAACAATGGTTAACTGCCATGGGAATATCGATGTTCGTTGCACTCTTTGCTGCTACCTTTCTTTATGGATCAGGCGCAAGAGACCGACTGATAGCACTGGCCGTGCCTTAGTTGGTGCCAAAACAGCCTGACGCAACATGATCCATTGTGAGCTGTGTCTTCACGAATCCTCCCCGTTTGCTGCTGATTCGTTCTGTTGGGTGTCCTGAGGTAGCTCTTCTATGGGACTCTTAATCAGCGGGCTTTGCGTGAACAGTTAGTTGACGAGGCTTAAAAAAAATAGAAAGGTCACCGTTTCCGGTGACCTTTTCATTTCTCCTTCTCCATTCTCTGGCGGAACTCGGCGAGGTGTTCCTATATGCGTCGATAAACTTCTTGAACAGGATGCTCAAAATGGCATCCCAGCTAGGCAACAGTCATTCAAAAAGGCCACCTGCGTGCGGGTGGCCTTTTTGTCCACTGTTTCCCTCTATATCGCGGAGCGCCTTTCCCCTAAAGCTGATGGCGGGATGGGTGACCCGCATCGCGAATTGCAGAGGCGAGGGTACCGCCACTTAGTGGGCAGATGCGGTCCGCGAAGCGGAGGCCGAGGACTGTTCGAAGCTGGATTCGCGCATTGCGCCGGAGCCAGCGAGTTCCGCAGGCCAGCCAGATGCGCACTTAGTGCGGTCGAGCCAGAGCGCCTGAGCAGGGTGGGCTAACCCATCTCGCCATCAGGTCCCCATCTCCCAACTTGCCAGATATTTCACCTGCTCCTTCGTCAGCGTATCAATCTTCATTCCCATACCTGCGAGTTTCAGCCTCGCTATCTCTTTGTCGATCACCGGCGGGACAGGATAGACCTTCTTCTCCAGCTTCTTGTAATTCTTCACCAAGTACTCCGCGCCGAGCGCCTGGTTGGCGAAGCTCATGTCCATGACGCTGGAGGGATGGCCTTCCGCGGTAGCGAGATTGACCAACCGTCCTTCGCCGAGCAGGCTGACCCGATGGCCGCTCTTCAGCGTGAATTGCTCGACGCCCGGTCTGATAAGGCGTTTCTTACGGCTCAATTTCTCTAAGGCGGGAATATCCAACTCGACGTTGAAGTGGCCTGAGTTGCAGACGATGGCCCCTTCCTTCATCTTGGCGAAGTGCTCGCCGCGGATGACTTTGAGGTTGCCGGTGACCGTGACGAAGAAATCTCCGATCAGCGCGGCCTGTTCCATCGGCATGACGCGGAACCCATCCATCACTGCTTCAATCGCCTTGACTGGATCGATTTCGGTGACGATGACGTCGGCGCCCATACCCTTGGCGCGCATCGCGATCCCACGCCCGCACCAGCCATAGCCGGCGACCACAAAGCTGGTGCCGCAGATCAATCGGTTCGTCGCGCGGATGATGCCGTCGATCGTGCTCTGGCCTGTCCCGTAGCGGTTGTCGAACAGGTGCTTGGTGTCGGCATCGTTGACGGAGATCACCGGGAACTTCAGGACTTTCTTTTCGGCCATGCTGCGGAGCCTGATCACGCCGGTGGTGGTTTCTTCTGTACCGCCGATAACATGTTTGAGTAGGTCTTTGCGCTTGGAATGGATCAGGGAGACGACATCGGCTCCGTCATCCATCGTGATCTGCGGCTTGTGGGCAATCGCTGACTGGATGTGCTGATAGTAGGTCTTGTTGTCTTCGCCTTTAATCGCAAAGGTCGGAATACCGTCGTGTTTGACGAGCGCTGCCGCGACCTCATCTTGTGTACTCAGCGGATTGGAGGCGCAGAGCCGGACCTCCGCTCCGCCGGCCTGAAGTGTCTTCATCAAATTCGCGGTTTCGGTCGTCACGTGGAGGCAGGCGGTCATGCGGAGTCCTGCGAATGGCTTTTCTCGCTGAAACCGTTTCTTGATCAGCCGTAGCACCGGCATGGTGGCTTCAGCCCATTCGATCTTGAGTTTGCCCTGATCTGCTAGCATCATATCCTTCACATCGTATTCCACAGAAACCTCCAGTACTGGTGATGAGTGATGGTGGTCAGTAAAAGGGGGGCGGATTTTTCAATCCGTCCCCCTCTGTAATCGGTTCGATCTAAACTACAGCCCTGCGTCTTTGCGCAAGAGTTTGGCCTTGTCGGTCTTTTCCCAGGTGAACTCCGGTTCGTTCCGACCGAAGTGCCCATAGGAGGCGGTCTTTCTGAAGATCGGTCGGCGGAGCTTGAGGTGGTCAATGATGCCACGAGGGGTCAGGGGGAAATGTGTCCGTACGAGTTTGTCAAGATTCTCAACCGCCACCTTTTCTGTCCCCTTCGTGTCGACCAACACCGAAACGGGATCGGCCACGCCGATCGCATAGGCGAGCTGCACTTCGCACTTCTGGGCCAATCCGGCGGCGACGATGTTCTTTGCAATGTAGCGGGCCATATACGAGGCCGACCGGTCCACCTTCGTGGGGTCCTTGCCTGAAAAGGCGCCGCCTCCATGGCTGCCGTGACCGCCATAGGTGTCGACGATGATCTTGCGGCCTGTTAGTCCAGTGTCGCCCATCGGACCGCCAACCACGAAGCGGCCGGTGGGATTGATATGGTGTTTCACGCTCGTCTGGTCGTAGAGCCCTTTCGGCATCATGGGCTTGATGACCTTCTCCATGATGTCGCGCTCAATCTGCTTGTTCGTCACATCAGGGCTATGTTGTGTCGAGACGACGATGGTGTCGATCCGCACGGGTTTTCCATTCCGATACTCTACGGTCACTTGGGACTTTCCATCAGGACGGACCCAAGGAAGGATCTTCTTTTTTCGGACTTCGGCCAGCCGTTTGGTGAGGCGATGGGCGAGGACAATCGGCATAGGCATGAGTTCAGTCGTCTCGTTAGTGGCGTAGCCGAACATCAGCCCCTGGTCGCCGGCGCCGCCGGAATCTACGCCCATGGAGATATCGCCCGATTGCTGGTGAATGGCGGTGAGCACGGAACAGGTATGGTAGTCGAATCCCCAGGCCGCATCGCAGTACCCGACATCTTTAATGACGTCGCGAATGATATCCGGAATCTCGACGTAGGCCTTGGTGGAGATTTCACCTGCCACGAAGGCGATTCCGGTCGTCAAAATCGTCTCGCAAGCGACCCGGGAAAACTTGTCTTGGGCAATGAGGGCGTCGAGGATTCCGTCGGAGATTTGATCGGCGATCTTGTCCGGATGTCCTTCCGTAACGGATTCTGATGTGAACAGGTAATTGTGTCTCATTAGCCCCTCTGGGTTGAAGTGATCGGTAGTAGGACCATAACGATGAATCCGCGCGATAGTATCTGAATGCGTCCTCGCTTGTCCATTCCTTCGAAGGTAGGGATTGATGGGAGGCTGAAGTTTCGGCTTGCTTGACACCCATTTTCCGGCACTTGTAAGATGATTTGGCTCTGCGGCTCTCGCCTCCGTCGCATGTTACGATCATGCTTGGGCTTCCCCTAATTTGGTATTCAGTCCCATTCTTGGGGTCGCGGGGGTGGTGTATGTCCTAGTGGCGAAGGGCGTTCATGGCAGCGCCCAGCGGGGGCGGAGAGTAAGGAACAGTATTGCGGAATGAGAGAAGGAATGATGAAGGCCTGGATTGCTGGAACAGTGCTTTGTTTGATGGCCACGATGATGGGGGCGGGTGGCGCGATGGCGGCAGATATTCTGCCGATCGCTGGGCGCCACAGTATCAAGCTGGGTGAGCCGGCGCCTGACTTCCAGCTCCTAGATATGCAGGGACGCCTCGTGGCACTCTCGGACTTGCGGGGCAAAGTGGTGATGGTGAATTTTTGGGCTACCTGGTGTGGTCCCTGCCGGGTAGAAATGCCGGCGATGGAAGCGCTCTACCAGACATTTTCGCGAAAGGACTTTGAGATTCTCGCGGTATCCACCGATGCGCAGGGTATGACGGTGACGAGGCCGTTTCAACAAGAGAATCGTTTGACCTTCCCTATTCTTCATGATGCCGACTATCGCGTGGGATTGATCTATGGCGCTCGGAGTCTTCCGATGACCTTCATGGTGGACCGGCAAGGGGTCATCCGCCACCAGATCTTCGGCGCGCGCGACTGGGGAGCGGCTGAGGCGCAGCAGCTGGTGCAGATGTTGATGAAGTCCTAGCAGGATGCTGAAAAAGCCCGCCAGCTTCGTTCTCGCATCGCTCAGAGGCTCAACGTACCGAAGCGTACGCCTCGCCTCTTCGCTCGCTGCAGCCTTGCTTGGGACAAGGCGTGTCTTGGCGCGCCAGGGTTGGGCGGGTGAGACGTCTGGACTTTTTGAGCATCCTGCGGGGTGTTGGCCTGTTGTCCTAGACATGCAGATCAGTGAAGTTCCAGCGTGCCAGCAGAGTTTTTCCGAAGTCTACTGGGGGCCTGTCTGACGTTGTCGCAATCGATTACGAATATCTCGCTCGTGGCGGCCTTTTCAGCTGGGTTGCTGTCGTTCGTTTCGCCCTGCGTACTCCCGCTGGTTCCTTCCTACATTTCATATGTCACAGGGCTGTCCATCGAACAACTCACCGATTCGACGGTGCGGTCGAAGCTCAAGAAAACCATTGTCGTCAACGCCTTGTTGTTTATTGGTGGGTTTTCAGCAGTATTTATCTCATTTGGCGCGTCGGCCAGCTTCATCGGACAGGCGCTGGTGACGTATCAAGATTACGTTCGGCGGATCGGCGGGATCGTGATCGTCATCTTCGGTCTCTATCTATTGGGGATTCTGAATATCAGTTTTCTCAAAATGGAGCATCGGTTCCAGTTCAGAAATCGACCGGTTGGATATGTGGGGTCGTTCTTGGTTGGCGTCGCGTTCGCCGCCGGGTGGACCCCGTGTGTCGGGCCGGTGCTCGGGACCATTCTGTTGTATGCCAGTACCACCGAGTCGATGATGAACGGGGTGCTGTTGCTGACGAGCTATTCGTTGGGACTGGGTGTGCCGTTGTTTCTCACGGCCCTGGGTGTGGATCGGTTCCTCGCCTATTTCAAGCAGGCGCGTATGTATTTGTGGGGCGTCTCCACGGTGAGCGGGGTGATGCTCATTGTCGTGGGCGTCATGATATACGCCAATAGTCTCACGATGATTACCGGTTTTCTAGAGCGATACGGGATTGGCTGGTACCTTGGCCAGTAACACATGGTGGTACTGCCCAAGTTCTGAGTTTTTAGTTTTGAGTTAGAAGAGTTTCGCCCCCTCCACGGCCTAACTCAGAACTTACAACTGAGAACTCAAAACTGAAAATTCAGCACTCGACTCTTCTCTCCATGCCCATTCTGCCAGATGTGAAAGTATACGACGCGCTTGTGGTCGGCCTGGGGCCGGCTGGAGCGGTTGCTGCCTATGAACTGAGCCGTGCCGGCCTGTCGGTTCTCGCCATCGACAAACACACACATCCTCGCTACAAGGTCTGCGGCGGCGGTTTGTCGGTCCGGATCGAGCAACTTCTTGATCCAGGGTTCAAGTCCGTCGTCGAAGACACCATCTTCGGATTTCAGTTTTTGTACCGGGGTGAGGAATCCGTCACGATCGAATCGCCCAGTCCAATCGCCTATATGGTCATGCGCGATCGGTTCGATCATCACTTGGTTCAACAGGCCCGACGCGTCGGTACGGAAATTCACGAAGGGGAGCGCCCGCAGTCGCTCCGTCACGTGCCGGGAGGTGTCGAGGTGACAACCGATCGCGGGTGCTATCATGCAAAGGTCTTGATCGGCGCCGACGGCGCGAACAGCCAGGTCGCGCGGCATCTTTTCCCCGATCGGCGGCAACGCTGCATACCGACGTTAGAGAGCGAGATCGAACTTGGACCGGAGCCGCAGTATCAGGCCATAGGCAAAGCCGTGATCGATATCGGCGTCTGCTCGAAGGGATATGCCTGGATCTTTCCCAAGCAGGGGCGGTTGTCGGTCGGTGTGGGGGAGTTTCAGAGCAAACCGGCGAGCCTCAAAAAAACCTTCGATCGATTCGTTGGGGGAGAAAAAGGCCTGGCGGGCTTGGATGTGCCCAAGCCGATTGGCCATCCGTTACCCCTGTTTAGCAGGACCGAACTCAGTCCGAAACCGGGACCGGACGACCTTGTGAATGGCCAAGCCATGTTGGTAGGCGATGCCGGGCATCTTGTCGATCCATTGTTTGGGGAGGGTATATACTACGCCGTCCGTTCCGGCAAGCTGGCCGCGATGGCTGTCCTCAATCAGCGGCACGATCGGACCAAGAGTTTATGGGACTACGAGTTGGCGGTCAGAGAGCAGTTGTATGCTGAGTTTCGAATTGCCTCGCGTCTCGCCGACATCGTCTACACGTTCCCGCGCCTCTGTCACCGGTTGTTGAGCCCCTACCGAGAGGTCGTTCAGCTCTACTGCGAAGTGCTACAGGGGAAAGAAACGTATCAGTCCTTCATCCCGCGGGCCAAGGGAATTGTGAAGTCCTCCACCAGTGAGCTCCTGCTCGAAGCCCTGCGGCTGCGTTGATTGCAATAACAACCGTCAGCCAATAGCAATCAGTCTTCAGCTAAAGAATCGAAACTCCTGCCGCACTGGGACGATCTCTTTGATGAAACGTGCCTGTCGAGCTATTCGTAGCCATTGGGGGACGTTACGCCCGGGATCCAAACCTTGCTGACAGCTGAATGCTGATAGCTTCGATGCTGCTTGGAGTCAACACCAGGCTCCAAGGCGGCAGCTCACAAAAGACTGGTTCAATACCGTAGCGGAAGGGATGCGGAACGATGCAGTTGGAACAGATGGAATGAGTCCTGCCGCAAGACTCGGTTGATTGTCCGACTGGGGTGTAGCCGGCTGAGTAGCTGAAGCCGGGGGAGCAGGTTCGACATTTTCTGCCAGCAGCGTGGGAGGCTGTGCTGCGCCGATCTTTGCAAGCAAGCTCTTTGCCTTGCTCGAATGCGAACTGTCCGGATATTTCTCTGCCAGCAGAATCAGTTTCTCACTGGCCCAATCGTCCGCCCCGAGGTCATGGTAGCTGAGCGCCAGAAAGTAGAGGGCATCGGGCGAGACCGACTTGTCGGGGTAGAGTTTCATAATTTGCTCGAAACGATGGGCGGCGGCGAGATAGGAGCCTCGTCGATAATAGAATTGACCGACGAAGAGATGTGTTTGCGCGAGCAGGTCGTGACAATCTTGGATCCTTTGAAGCGCTGGGCCGTCGTACCGACTTCCTGGAAATTCCTTTCGGACCCGTTCGAAGGCTTCGAGCGCTTTCTGAATGGGAGTTGGATCACGCTGGATTCCCTTGGTCAGCTTCAGTTGGCTTTCTCCGATGCGGAAGA